>NZ_NISU01000001.1:556768-857458 GCF_002335805.1 Bacillus sp. FJAT-45350
CCGGTAGATGATGAGAATATAGAAGGACTTGCAGTTAGTATCGAAAGAATTACTGAAACTTATACTGGTGAAGATGTTGAAGGTGGAGTTGCAGGAGTTGGCGATGAAATCCCTAACTTTCCAGGTGTAGTTGGCGGCGCTGGTGGAGACTATGAGCGCATTGAGGAAAGAATTAATAATGATGTAAATCGTATTCGTCGTGAGATTGTTGAAAGCCCATATAAAGTTCGTGATTTAGGAATTCAAGTCATGGTAGAGCCTCCGGATGGTTTAGAGGAATTACCTGTTGAGCGTATTCAAGATGTTCAACAGATACTAGGTACAATTGTAAGAACGACAATTGATAGTACGATTGCTGCAGATTTAACTCCTGAACAAATTAATGACAAAATATTTGTTTCTTCTCAACCATTTATTGGGAAGGTTGAATTTGACCAAGATGTACAGCCGATGATCCCTACTTGGTTATATATCGTTGGTGGTATATTAGTTGCAATTATTATTCTACTAATCTTCTTATTAGTTCGTAAAAAGCGTAAGGAAGAAGCGGAAGAAGAATTTGTTCTTGAAGAGGTAAATAAAGAAGTAGATGCTATACCAGATGATGATAATAGCGAGTCAGCTACAAAGAGAAAGCAATTAGAGAAAATGGCAAAAGAGAAGCCAGAAGAATTCTCGAAGCTAATTCGTACTTGGTTATCTGAGGATTAAAGGGGGAGAGCGGTTTGGTAGGAGCAAAAAAAAGTGAACTAACTGGAAAACAGAAAGCTGCAATACTCCTTATTTCTTTGGGTCCAGACGTATCAGCCCAAGTGTATAAGCACTTGTCTGAGGAAGAAATTGAAAAGCTAACACTTGAGATTGCAAGTGTTAGAAAAGTTGAAAGTTCTCTTAAGGAAGATATTTTAGAACAATTCCATCAATTAGCCATTGCCCAAGATTATATATCACAAGGTGGAATAGGCTACGCGAAGAGTGTTCTTGAAAAGGCATTAGGTGAAGCTGAAGCAATGGAGATAATAAATCGTTTAACTTCAACTTTACAGGTTAGACCTTTTGATTTTGCGAGGAAAGCAGATCCATCACAAATATTAAACTTTATACAAAATGAACATCCTCAAACAATAGCGTTAATACTTTCCTATTTAGAATCAGTTCAAGCTGGACAAATTCTTTCTGAACTTCCACAAGAGGTTCAGGCGGATGTTGCTAAGAGAATTGCACTAATGGATAGCACCTCACCTGAAATTGTGAATGAAGTAGAAAGTATATTAGAGCAGAAGCTATCGTCTACTGTTACTCAAGATTACACTGACGCTGGTGGAATCGAGGCAGTAGTAGAGGTATTAAATAGTGTTGATAGAAGTACAGAACGTACAATTTTAGATGCATTAGAAATTCAAGACCCTGAGTTGGCTGAAGAAATTAAGAAGAGAATGTTTGTATTTGAAGACGTTGTTACACTCGATAACCGATCTATTCAGAGAGTTATACGTGACGTCGAAAACGAAGATTTACAATTATCTCTTAAAGTTTCTAGTGAAGAAGTTCGTGAAGTTATCTTTAATAATATGTCTCAACGTATGGCTGAAACTTTTAAAGAGGAAATGGAGTTTATGGGCCCTGTTAGATTACGTGATGTTGAAGAGGCTCAATCAAGAATTGTTGCTATTATCCGCCGTTTAGAGGAAGCGGGTGAAATTGTCATCGCACGTGGTGGAGGAGATGATATCATTGTCTAGGTTGATAAAATCCCCTTTTGCTCAAGCAAATGAAATTGAAGCTAAGACGATAGGAATTAAAAAATTATTTGATGACTTTGAGCCTTTGGATTTAACTGGAAAAATAAGCTTAGACGCTATAGAACCTGAGGAGTCTAAAATAGAAGAAAAAAGTAATAAGTTAGCTGAGGAGATTATATCAGAAGCTAACTTACAAGCTGAACGGGTTTTACAACAGGCTAAGCAAGAACTTATAGACGCAAGAAAGCAAATCGAAAATGAGCGTCAAGTTGCTCAAGATGAAATTTTTCAATTAAAAGAACAGGCTAAAGAGCAAGGTTTTCAAGAGGGTTATCAAATAGGTCAACAAGAAGGTCAGCATTCTTTTGATAACCTAATAGCAGAAGCACAAAATGTGGTGGAGTCAGCAAAAGATGATTATTTTAAAACAATAAAAAATGCTGAACCAATCATAATTCAATTAGCGATGAAGGTCAGTAAAAAGATAATTGGTCAATCATTAAGTCAAGATGAAGACTGTTGGAAACATGTGCTAGAACAGGTAATTAACGAAGTGAGAGAACACGAACATATAAAGATTTATGTTCCTCCAAAATGGTATGAGTTAACCTTGAAGAAAAAAGAGGAACTTGAATCTATGTTACCCCATCGTCAAGAGTTATATATTTATCCAGATAACAAGCTATACTCTGATGGCTGTATTATTGAAACCCCCTTTGGTCAGATAGACGCTACAATTGATAGTCAACTTAACGAAATAAGAATTCAATTGTTAGAAAAACTGAAGGAGGAAAGGAATGAACGCCAATAAGCTACTTGATTTCATTCAAGAAATTGATCCATATAAAATGTACGGTAAAGTGACAAGAGTAGTTGGGTTAACTATTGAATCAAAGGGCCCACAAGCTTCAGTAGGTGAACTATGTTATATCCACGTAGGAAAGCAAAAGAAATTAAAAGTAATGGCAGAAGTTGTTGGTTTCCGTGATGAAAATGTTTTATTGATGCCGTTGAATGGAACGAGTGAAATTTCACCTGGTAGTCTAGTAGAAGCAACAAGAAAACCTTTGGAAATTAAAGTGGGTTCTGGTTTAATCGGAAAAGTAGTTGACGGTTGTGGCTTACCTCTTGATGGAACAGAATTACCTAATGGATTATCTCCAGTTGCAACAGAAAATGACCCACCTAATCCATTATCGCGACCACGTATAAAAGAACCTATGGGTTTAGGTATTCGTGCAATTGATAGTTTATTAACGGTAGGTAAAGGACAAAGAGTTGGTATTTTTGCAGGTAGTGGTGTAGGAAAAAGTACATTAATGTCGATGATAATTAAAAATTCAGAAGCAGATATTAATGTGATTGCATTAATAGGTGAACGTGGCAGAGAGGTAAAGGATTTTATTGAGAGAGATTTAGGTGTAGAAGGATTAAAAAAGACCATTTTAGTTGTCGCTACTTCAGATCAGCCAGCTTTAATGAGGATTAAAGGGGCAATGACAGCAACCGCCATTTGTGAATATTTTCGTAATCAAGGCTTGCATGTCAACCTTATGATGGATTCAGTTACTCGTTTTGCAATGGCACAACGTGAAATAGGTCTAGCCGTTGGTGAGCCACCAACGACAAAAGGATATACTCCTTCTGTATTTGCTATGCTTCCAAAATTATTAGAACGCTCTGGAACTAATGATAAAGGGAGTATAACTGCCTTTTATACAGTATTAGTAGATGGTGATGACATGAATGAGCCAATAGCTGATGCAGTACGTGGTATTTTAGATGGACATTTTGTTTTAGATAGAAAGTTGGCTAATAAAGGCCAATTTCCTGCAATTAATGTACTAAGAAGCGTGAGTCGTGTGATGAATGAAATAATTACACCCGAGCATCAAAGAAGTGCAGATGAATTAAGGAAACAATTATCAACCTACTACGACTCTGAAGATTTAATTAATATTGGGGCTTATAAAAGAGGTTCATCAAAAGAGATTGATATGGCAATACAATCATATCCAAAGATCATTAGCTTTCTAAAGCAAGCAACAGAGGAAAAGTTAACTTATAAAGAGGCAGTAGATTCCTTAGTTCAGGAATTTTAGTGAGGTGACAGTGTATGTCCTTTCAGTATACATTACAAAAAGTTCTAGAAATTAAAGAACGTAAAAAAAATGAAGTAGAAGCGGATTATACCGAGGCTAGTTCTTTATTTGAGAAAACAGCGACTGAATTATATAACCTATTGAAGAAAAAAGAAGACTTTGAAGAAGGATATAAGCAACAAATCTCACAAGGAATATCTGTAAACCAACTCCAACAATATGAGACAGTTTTATCTAGATATCAAGGTGAGATAGAAAGACAACAAAAATCTACTCAAATTGCCCGGGATAAAATGCATAGAAAGCAAGATGCATTGGTTACTATGTCTATTGAACTAAAAAAGTATGAAAAAATGAAAGAATTAAAGCACCAAGAGTACTTAGAAGAAGTAAAAAGGGAAGAAAGCAAGTTAATGGATGAAATATCAGTTCAACAATTTGCTAATCGCTGAAATTAGGTGAACCTATGAGCAAAGAAGATACAAAAGAAAAGGGATACGGTAAGCTTCAATGGTTTTTTTTAATTATCGTAATCCCATCTATTTTTGCAATTATATTAATATATATCATTTTGACTATCCTTGGGATTAATGTATTTGAACGTGCAAAAGAAATAGGATCACAAGTTCCATTTCTATCATCATATCTAGTTGAAGAAGAGGAAGAGCAAATAAACATCGATGAATTATATTTGACTATTGAAGAATTTGAAGCAGAAATAGAGCGGCTTCAAAGGCAATTAGTGGCTAAAGAAGATGAAATCTCCGACCTTACAAACCAAGCGAGTATACTTGAAGAAGAACTAGAGATCGAACAAGAACAAACTGTAGAAGTACAAAAGGAACTAGCTGAAATAGGAAAAACATATGAATCGATGTCTACCAAAAACGCTGCTAATATCCTTTCTGAACTACCAATAGAAGAAGCAATCCTCCACATATCACAAGTATCAACAGATACAAGAGCTGGAATTTTAGCAAAAATGAACCCTGAGTTGGCAGCTTCGATTATGTCGAGATTAGCAAATCAATAATTTTTCACATTTGAAAGGGGGTGAAAACATGAATATAGGACAATTTATGCTAATGTCATCACAACCAAATCTTACTACACAAACTAAAACTACAATATCTGGTACAGACGGCCCTAAAGGTCAATTTGACCAATTGTTGATGAGTCTCGAAGAAGAGATATTAGATAGTGAAGATATTGTAGTTAATAATAAGGTAGCTAAAGAAGAGTTAATTTTAATTGACAAATTAGCGGAATTAAATGATGAGTTTGAGTCATTCGAAAAATATTTAGAGCAAATTCCGGTAGAGAAATTAGACGAAGTAATAGAAATGATAGTACTAAAAATTAATTCAAGTGAATTCCTTAATACACTTGATAAATATATTGATTTTGAATACTACAATGATGGTACTGATTTTTTGAAAGAGTATGAGGATGAATCTCCTAGTGATATTGCAAGCAATATAATTACTCAATTAATTCAATTGTTGCCTAATTTAAAAGAAAATTTAAGCTTGAATCAAAATATTTCTTCAAATAGTGTACTTGTTAAGAATGATTTTTTCCATTTGTTAAATCAAGATATAAAACAGTTAAATATCACTGTGAACAAAAATGAGAATTTTAATGAAAAAGTAAATATAACTTCTTTTATTTCTAAGTTAGTAAATCAACTGAACCTAGTTGACCCTACTGCAACTCGTACAAAAATAAATTCTTTCCAACTGGATGGTTTTATAAATAAGTTTGGTGAGAAATCCAATAATCTTAGTAATGTGTTACTGACAAATGGGGATTTATCACAACCAATGAATAAAACTCAACAACTTGTAATTCATATTGGTGAAAGTCAATCGAAACAAGGTCAACAGCAACAGTTTATTCGTCAATTTCAAGAGATGATTAGTCGCGGAACATTTTCAAACTTAAATAATGGGATGCAACAATTGACAATTAAGCTCTTCCCAGAGCACCTTGGTAGATTAGATATTCAACTTACTCAAATGAATGGGGTCATGACTGCACGTATATTAGCTAGTTCAACTGCGGCAAGAGAATTAATTGAATCTCAAATTCACCAGTTGCGCCAAGCTTTTAGTCAACAACAGATCCAAGTTGAGCGAATTGAAATTTCACATCAAAATCAACAGCAGTTAGGTCAAACAGATAAAGACGAACAGCAAAAAAATAATAAAGACCAAAAAGATGATAATAAGCAATCTGATGATGACGAGAATAATGATTCATTTGAAGAGGAATTAAAACAATTTTCAATTAATGAGGAAGTATAGGTGATATTTCATGCCAATAATAAATGAGCCTCTTTATTTAACGGATAGACCAAAGCAACAATCTCAAACTGGACAAAATATTTTAGGTAAAGATGATTTTCTAAAAATATTAATTACGCAATTACAAAATCAAGATCCTTCTAATCCTATGGATGATAGAGAGTTTATTGCACAGATGGCTCAGTTTTCTTCATTAGAGCAGATGACGAATATGAGTCAAAATATGGAAAGGTTTATTAATATCCAAACTAGTCAAAGTCTTGTTAATCATAGTGAATTGATTGGAAAACAAGTTAAATGGTCTAGAGAGGTTGAAATTGATAAATTTCGAAGCCGTACAGAGTATCTAGATAATATTGTGAATTCTGTAAAGATAGATAAAAACGGTAAGATAACCATTGAATTAGATAATGGTCGTTGGATTAGTAATGAGCAATTAGTTCAAGTTAGTCAAAATAATCAAGTAAAAGAAGACCTTATAAAAGAAAAAGCTGAATCTGATTCACAAAGTAATTTGTTAGATTCAACTACTAAAAATTTTGAAGTTGATGAGTAACTAGACAATTGAATACTGAAGAGGTGATGTAGGGTGGAATCTAAAGTTAATGCTCATCAACTGCATCAGTTACCAAAAATACCTCAAAATAAACAAAAAACAAATTATTGCACTTGTAATTTTACTGATATATTAAAATCAAAGTTAGACGAAACAAACAGGTTAAAAATCAGTAAACATGCAGAAAAAAGGTTAAAAGAAAGACAAATCTGTCTTGATGGAACAACTTGGAATATTATTCAAGAAAAAGTCCTTGAAGCTAAACAAAAAGGTATTAAAGATTCCCTTGTAGTAACTGATAATGTTGCACTTGTCGTTAGTGCGCAGAAAAATACTGTTATTACAGTCATGAATCGTGAAGAAGCAAGAACACAGATATTTACCAATATTAATGGAACAATCATATTATAACTACTAGCTGGACCTTAACGGGGGGCTATATAGGTTGTGGAACGATAGAAGCAACCTATAATTGTAAATTGAAAGGGGAAAAATAATTATGTTACGTTCAATGTACGCTGGGGTATCAGGCATGAAAAATTTCCAAGCAAAATTAGATGTAATAGGTAATAATATTTCAAACGTTAATACATTTGGATTTAAGAAAGGAAGAACAACTTTTCAGGATTTAGTTAGTCAGCAATTAAATGGGGCTACTGGACCTACAGTGTTTCAAGGAGGGAGAAATGCTTCACAGGTAGGTTTAGGTAGTAGTTTAGCGAGTATTGATACTATTCACACACAAGGTAGTTTGCAAAATACAGGAAGAGAATTAGACTTGGGTATATCTGGTGACGGCTTTTTTGTAGTTGGTAGGGCTATAGAAGATGGTTTATGGGAAGATCCAGAAGACAGAGTAGCTGATCCTGATGAGATAAATTTGAATTATACAAGAGCTGGTAACTTTTATTTAGATAAAAATGGATTTATTGTAAATACTGATGGTCTTTATTTAATGGGGAAAACTTCTGAAGATGAAGAAGGTGCAACATCTCTTGAAGATATCGGCCAAGACTTCGGTAGAATTAAAATTCCTTCCAATGCACAAAGTTTTAGTATTGGTGCAGATGGAACTATAAATTATATAAATAGCGGTGGAGAGTTACGTATTGCTGGTCAACTTATTTTGGCTAATTTCGCCAATCCAGATGGATTACAAAAAGTTGGAAGTAATCTTTATCAAGTTACTGCGAACTCTGGCATACCAATTGGAGAAGATGATGGATTGGGTGGAGGCTTTGGAGATGAGGAAATTATGTGGGAAAGCTTCTCTTCTCCAGGCTTAAACGGTACTGGTCAACTTGTTGCTGGTGCGCTCGAAATGTCTAATGTAGATTTATCAGAAGAATTTACTGAAATGATTGTAGCACAGCGTGGTTTTCAAGCAAATACTCGTATGATAACAACATCTGACGAAATTTTACAAGAACTAATCAACTTAAAGCGTTAGACTAATAGATTTCTCATTATGAGGAGGGTGGGCTAGGAAGCAAAGTCCTAGCCCTTACATATTTATATGATTGAACTAATTCGATTAAATGGTAGACCTTTTTTATTAAATGCACTATTAATTGAGCAAGTTGAAGCATTTCCAGATACAACAATTTCCTTGATAAATGGAAAGAAAATTGTCGTGCTTGATACAATTGATGATGTTATGCTAAAGATAAATCAGTTATACAGCACATTCGGTCTGACAGCTATCTATAAAGACAAGGATGCGGGGGGCTCGTGATTGTTTAAAAATAAGTTAGTTAATATCATGTTAATAATTTTGATTTCTTTAACTTTAATTGGGGGTATTACATTAGTACTAATAAACTATTTATCTACTGATAATGCCCCTTATAACGAACCAACGATTGATGAAATCATAGCTTTATCTTATGATACACCAGAAATCACTACAAATTTAAAATCTAATGATTTTGCTAGAATTCAATTTAAAATACAAGTAGATAATAAAAAGGCTTTAAGTGAAATTCAAAAAAGAAATTTTCAGTTAGATAATATTATTATTCGTGAATTAGCTGGAATGAGGGCTTCAGACTTAGCAGGTGAAGAAGGTATTGAAGGTTTAGAAAGTCGGCTTAAATTGCGGTTTAATGAACTTATGCAAGATGGAATGGTTGTACAAGTCTATACGACTGGCTGGATTATTCAATAAATGAACTAAGTATGTGAGAGGTGAGGCTCTTGGCTGACATTTTGTCACAAGGAGAGATAGATGCACTTCTTTCCGCTCTATCAACAGGTGAAATGGATGCGGATGAACTAAAAAAGGAAGAAACAGAAAAAAAAGTAAAAGTTTATGACTTCAAGAGAGCCCTTCGTTTTTCAAAAGATCAAATACGGAGCTTGTCTCGAATTCATGAAAATTTTGCGCGTTTACTTACTACTTACTTTTCTGCTCAACTACGTACATTTGTACAGATTTCAGTTGCATCAGTTGACCAACTTCCTTATGAAGAGTTTATTCGTTCAATTCCCAAAATGACAATATTAAATGTATTTGAAGCCTACCCATTAGATGGTCGTTTTCTAATGGAGGTTAATCCAAATATTGCATATACAATGTTAGATAGGTTGTTAGGCGGTAAAGGTGTTAGCATTAATAAGGTAGATAATTTAACAGAAATAGAAACTAGAATTATGTCCCAGTTATTTCAACGGACATTAGAAAGCTTCACTGAGGCGTGGACCTCGGTTATCGAGTTAGATCCTATCATGGAGGATTTAGAGGTTAACCCTCAGTTTTTACAAATGGTGTCACCGAACGAAACAGTTGTCGTTATTTCTCTTTCTACAACAATAGGGGAAACTTCTGGAATGATAAATATTTGTTTGCCACATGTAGTATTGGAAGAAATATTACCCAAGCTTTCGGTACACTATTGGATGCAAACAAAGAAGAAACAAAGACAGCCTGGTGAAATTGAAGCAATAGAGCAAACAGTTCATTCTGCTCCTCTATTAATTCAAGCTGAATTAGGTCGTTCTGAAATCACAATTCATGAATTTTTACACTTAGCAATTGGTGATGTCATAGAATTAAACCAAGGTATAAATAATGATTTACGAATTAACGTGGGTGGAGAAAGAAAGTATTTAGCACAGCCAGGTAAAGTAAAGAATCAGTTAGCTGTGCAAGTAACTGATATTATTGAGGAGGCGGAAGACGATGAATGATGATATGCTTTCCCAAGAAGAAATTAATCAACTTCTGCAAGGAATCGGGTCCGATGATGACGATGATAATGAAGTAGAAGATAATGAAGATTCAAGTGGTGGACCTAGTTTAAATGTTGAAGATTATATATCACCTATTGAACAGGATGCATTAGGTGAGATAGGTAATATTTCTTTTGGAAGTGCTGCAACAGCTCTTTCTACATTATTAAATCAAAAGGTAGATATAACTACACCGCAAGTTTCGATTATTGAGAGGCGATTATTAGAAGACGAGTTTCCGCAGCCTCATGTCGCTGTACATGTAGAGTACACTGAAGGCTTCGAAGGTATGAACCTTCTAGTTATTAAAACAACGGATGCTGCTATAATTGCAGACTTGATGCTAGGTGGGGATGGACTAAATCCCTCTGATGATTTGGGAGAAATGCAAGTTAGTGCTGTTCAGGAAGCGATGAATCAAATGATGGGTTCTGCTTCCACATCAATGTCTACTATTTTTAATAAGAAAGTAGATATTTCTCCACCAGGCATTGATTTAATGGATGTAAAGAGAAAAGAAGGAACATCAAACATACCTTCTGATGAAGTATTGGTGAAAATTTCATTTCGTCTAAAAATTGGCGAATTAATAGATTCATCTATAATGCAATTGGTAACAGTGAGATTTGCTAAAGGACTTGTAGATGAGCTAATGAATCCGTCAACTGAGGAATCTGTTTTTGAAGAACCTAAGGTTGAAGAACCAACACAACCGGCTGTTCAACAACCACAACAAGAACAAGCCATGCAACAGCAAGACCAATACCAACAACCACCAATGCAACAACCGATGAACCACCAACAACCACCAATGCAGCAGCAACCTATGTATCAACAACCACCAATGCAACAGCCAATGTATGAGCAAAGGGGACAACAGCATTTAGGTGCACCATATCAACAACAACGACAAGTGGATGTTCAACCAGCTGCATTTTCTAGTTTTGATTCACCTGATTTAAGTGTAAGTGAATCAAGAAACTTAAATATGTTACTTGATATTCCATTAAACGTCACAGTAGAGCTAGGTCGAACTAGAAGAACAATCAAGGATATTCTTGAATTCTCTCAGGGCTCAATTATTGAGTTAGATAAGCTAGCAGGTGAACCTGTTGATATTTTAGTTAATCACAAGCTAATTGCGAAGGGCGAAGTTGTCGTTATTGATGAGAACTTTGGAGTTCGTGTAACGGATATTGTTAGTCAGGAAGAAAGAATTAAACACTTAAAAAAATAGAATATCTCCTATAGAAAGGGTGTATAAACAATATGTCCGGAAAAATTTTAATTGTAGATGATGCAGCTTTTATGAGAATGATGATAAAAGACATCTTAACAAAGAATGGTTTTGAAGTAGTTGGTGAAGCAACAGATGGTGCGCAAGCTGTTGAGAAATATAAGGAAACATCACCTGATTTAGTTACAATGGATATTACGATGCCTGAGATGGATGGTATAACATCTCTAAAAGAAATAAAAAAGTTTGACCCTAATGCAAAAATCATTATGTGTTCGGCAATGGGACAGCAAGCAATGGTAATTGATGCAATTCAAGCAGGTGCAAAAGATTTTATCGTAAAGCCATTTCAAGCTGACCGTGTATTAGAGGCAATCAAGAAAACACTTGGTTAATTTCTCCTGAAAGGGTGGAAATATTTGTTGCGATTAATATTTCTTTTTTGTCTAGTAATTATTACATTTTTCCCTATCACTGTTATTGCTGAAGAAGGAGAACCTTCTGATGGTTCTGTATTTGACATGTATCACCCTCCTGAAGGTAGTGGTGGGGAAATAGTTGAAGAGATAGAGGAATCAATAGTTAATGAGGAGGCTCTTCTTGAAAACGAGACAAGCTTCTTTGTGATTTTTGTTCAAATGATAGGTGCACTAGTTGTTATTATTGCTTTAATTTATATCTTTTTAAAATTTGTAAATGCAAAGTCACGTTCTTTTCGTAATCACCATACTATTCAAAATTTAGGTGGGGTACCACTTGGGGCTAATCGTTCAGTTCAAATGGTTAAAATTGGTGAGAGAATTCTGGTTGTAGGTGTAGGTGAAACTATTCAACTATTAAAAGAGATTGATAGTCAAGATGAAGTAGATATGTTACTAAATGACCAAAATAGAGATAACTCAATGTCAAATATAGAGGATCCTGTAACGAAGGCTTCCAAGTGGATTAGTCAAAAAGTTAAAGGAAGTTCAAAGTCTAACTCGAAAAATGAGCTTGAATTTGGTGAGCTTTTAGATAAACAATTCAATGATGTATCCCAATCGCAGCAAAAAATCCATCAGGCGATTAAGGAGCATAAAAAATGATAGAAATTCCAGGACTTGATTTAGATATATTTAATGATGAACCTGCTAATGTTGCTACAACGCTTCAGTTAATAATTTTATTAACTATTTTAACGTTAGCCCCTGGCATTTTAATATTAATGACATCTTTTACTAGGATTGTAATCGTCTTGTCATTTGTACGTACAGGTTTGGCTACTCAGCAAATGCCTCCAAACCAAGTAATTATTGGTTTAGCACTTTTTTTAACTTTTTTTATAATGGCACCGATATTTGCTGAAGTTAATGAGACTGCATTGACGCCGTTTATTGAAGAAGAAATAGACCAAGAGGAATTTCTGGAGCGTGCAGCGATACCAATGAAGGAATTCATGGCGAAGCATACGAGAGAAAAGGATTTAGCTCTATTTATGGGCTATGCGGGAATGGAGAGACCTGAGACGATTCAGGACATACCGCTAACCGCATTAGTACCTGCGTTTGCAATTAGCGAATTAAAAACAGCTTTTCAGATTGGTTTTTTAATCTTCGTTCCATTTTTAGTTATTGATATGATTGTTGCTAGTGTATTAATGTCTATGGGGATGATGATGTTACCACCAGTTATGATTGCTTTACCATTTAAAATATTACTTTTTGTCATGGTTGACGGTTGGTATTTAATTGTACAGTCATTGTTATTAAGTTTTAATTAAAGCCTTAATAGAGGGTGATATATTTGAGTTCAGAATTTGTTATATCTATGGCAGAACAAGGTGTTTGGACAGTATTGATGGTTGCGGGTCCGTTGTTATTAATTGCATTAGGACTTGGATTAGGCGTAAGTATATTCCAAGCAACAACCCAAATTCAAGAACAAACTTTAGCCTTTATTCCAAAAATAGTTGGAGTACTGGCTGCCCTCGTTATTTTTGGTCCATGGATGTTATCACAGGTAATAAACTTTACCTATAATATATTTAATAATTTGCATAGGTTTGTAGGGTAAGCAATGGAATTTATTAATCTACTTCCGGCATTTTTGTTAATTCTTATTAGGATCCTAGCTTTCTTTACAGTGATGCCGATTTTTTCATACAGAAATGTTCCAGCTCGATTCAGAGTGGGACTAGCTTTTTACTTAGCCTGGATTATGCTTTTTACTATCGAAGATCCTATTATAGTTATCGATAGTGCATACTTCTTATTAGTGCTTAAAGAAGTGTTATTCGGACTATTTGTAGGTTTAGTTGCCATGATGCTTATGTATGCTATTCAAGTAGCTGGAGGATTTATTGATTTGATAATGGGATTAATGATGGCAACTGTTATTGATCCTCAAACTGGTGCCCAAACACCGTTGTTTGGTAGTTATTTGTATGCATTTGCAATGTTATTTTTACTTGCTGTAGATGGTCATCACCTGCTTTTAGATGGAATCTACTATAGCTATCAGTTTGTACCTATCAATCAGCCATTTTTGCCATTGGGTGATGAAAAATTGTTAGAGTTTGTCGTAACGACCTTTAATACAATGTTTATTATTGCTTTTCAAATGGCATTTCCAATTGTTGGTTCACTGTTTCTTGTTGATATAGCGTTAGGGATGGTATCGCGTGCTGTTCCCCAAATGAATGTTTTTGTTGTAGGGCTTCCTTTAAAAATGTTAGTTGGATTTCCTCTTGTAATGCTTTTTTTAGGAGTATTCTTTGTGTTAGTACAACAGTTATTTGAAAAAATCATTATTACCATGAGAACGTTAATGCAGATTTTTGGAGGAGTTTAGGACATGCCGTACCTTTCTCTTAATCTACAATTTTTTGCGGATGAAAAGACTGAAAAAGCAACCCCTAAGAAACGACAGGAACAAAGAAAGAAAGGACAAGTAGCTAAGAGTAATGATGTTAATACGGCCATTATTCTTTTAATTGTCTTTTTATTTTTATGGTTTATAGGTGGTATGCTCGGTTATAAGCTTATTGATATTATGGAACATACGTTTCGTGAATATCTTCTTATGGAGCTAACTCCTTCATCAATTACAGCTATATTTTACGAATTAACGATGGAAGCTGTAGTACTTGTATTACCAATAATGGCTATAGCGATGATTGCTGGGGTTTTTAGTAGTTATATTCAAGTAGGACCCCTGTTTGCACCAGAAGCGATAAAAATGAAGCTTTCAAAGCTAGACCCAATAAAAGGTGCAAAACGTATCTTTTCTGTTCGTGCTCTTGTTGAGCTTCTAAAATCACTATTAAAAATATCACTTGTTGGTATTGTTGTTTTTACAATTCTTTGGATTAATTTAGATTCAGTCATGATTCTAGCACTAAAATCAGTAGAAGATGGATTTTATCAAATTGCAATGCTAACAGTTATTATGGGTATTGCAGTTGCGCTTTTATTACTTATATTATCTATACCTGATTATTTATATCAGAAATATGACCATGAAAAACAAATGAAAATGTCTAAAAAAGATATTAAAGATGAGCACAAAAATACGGAAGGTGACCCAAGAATTAAATCAAAACGTAGACAAAAGCAAATGGAAATGGCAATGCAACGCATGATGCAGGAGGTTCCTAAGGCTGACGTTGTTATTACGAACCCAACCCATTATGCAATAGCCTTACGTTATGATGGTGAAAAAATGGATGCTCCTGTGATTGTAGCAAAAGGTGTAGATTATGTAGCATTAAAAATCAAAGGAATCGCTAGAACTAACAATGTTATTACAGTAGAAAATAAACCATTAGCGAGAGCATTGTATGCTCAAGCTGAAATCGGTGACCAAGTTCCTGAGGATTTGTTTAAAGCTGTTGCAGAGGTCCTCGCTTATGTATATCGACTTAAAAATAAAGAAGTTTAGTGGAAATATTTGAAGGATGAGGAGAGAGATTCCATTGGCTATAAGAGATTTATCTGTTTTATTAAGCGTTATTTTAATTGTCATCATGTTAATTATTCCACTTCCTCCTGCCATGTTAGACTTCTTGATTATTATCAATATCTCTTTAGCTTTAATCATCATTTTAGTGGCAATGAACACGAAAGAGCCATTACAGTTTTCAATTTTTCCTACATTATTGCTACTAGTTACACTATTCAGACTGGGCTTAAATGTATCGACAACTCGTTCGATTCTCGGAAACGCTGAAGCAGGAAATGTAATTGATACATTCGGTTCCTTTGTTGTCGGAGGAAACGCCCTCGTTGGATTTGTTGTCTTTTTAATTTTGATTATTATTCAGTTTATCGTTATTACAAAAGGGGCAGAGCGTGTTTCAGAGGTTGGGGCAAGATTTACCCTAGATGCGATGCCAGGTAAACAAATGAGTATTGACGCTGATTTAAATGCTGGAATGATTTCTGATACAGAAGCAAAAGCACGACGTGAAAAAATTGAAAAAGAAGCTGACTTTTATGGTTCGATGGATGGTGCTAGTAAATTCGTAAAAGGGGATGCGATTGCTGGTATTGTCATTGTTATTATCAATATGATTTTTGGTCTCGTTATTGGGATGATGCAACAAGGAATGGATTTAGCAACTGCCGCAAGTACGTATACATTGTTAACGGTAGGGGATGGTCTAGTCAGTCAGATACCTGCTTTATTGATTTCAACAGCAACAGGTATCGTTGTAACTAGAGCTGGTTCTTCTGAAGGAAACTTAGGAACAGATATTACCCAACAATTATTTGCATATCCAAAGATGTTGTATGTAGCAGGTGGAACAATTTTATTACTCGGTATTATTACACCCATTTCTTATGTTGTAACTTTCCCGATAGCTGCCTTACTTTTATTTGGTGGTTTCCATTTGAGTAAAATGGAGAAAAAGGCAATTGAAACGGAGCAGCAAGAAGAGGAAGACGAGCCTGAGGATGAAATGAAATCTCCAGAGAGTGTTGTTAACCTTTTGCAGATCGACCCAATTGAGTTTGAATTTGGCTATGGTCTTATTCCTTTAGCTGATGCAAACCAAGGTGGAGATTTATTAGATAGAGTTGTTATGATTCGCCGTCAGTTGGCGCTCGAGTTAGGGATGGTCGTTCCTGTTATCAGGATTCGAGATAATATTCAACTTCAACCTAATGAATATGTAATTAAAATAAAGGGTAATGAAATAGCAAAAGGGGAGTTATTACTTGACCACTATATGGCTATGAGTCCTGGAGTTGACGATGACAGCATCGTTGGAATTGAAACATTTGAACCAGCATTTGGTTTACCAGCCTTATGGATTGGTGAAGATATGAAGGAGCAAGCTGAATTATCAGGTTATACCGTTGTGGACCCACCTTCTGTTGTATCTACACATCTAACGGAAATTGTGAAAAAGCATGCTCATGAGTTACTTGGAAGACAAGAAACGAAGCAACTAGTCGACCATTTAAAAGAATCCTACCCGACTCTTGTAGAGGACGTAACTCCAAATCCATTAACGACAGGAGAGATTCAGAAGGTATTAACGAATCTATTAAAGGAAAATGTATCTATTCGTAATTTACCAGTTATTTTCGAAACATTAGCGGACTATGGTGTTATGACTAAAGATATGGATTTAATAACAGAGTACGTTAGACAATCTCTCTCAAGGCAAATTTCAAAGCAATATGCAACGCCAGGAGAACCGATGTACGTAGTGACATTAAGTGGTGCTGTTGAAAAGGCTCTTGCTGATTCAGTTCAGCAAACAGAGCACGGAAACTTCTTATCGATGGATCCGAACCATTCACAAAAAATAATAGAAAATATCTCTATTGAGATGGAACGTTTGTCTCAAATGGGACAAGTACCAATATTATTATGTTCACCTGCAGTAAGAATGTACGTAAGACAATTAATAGAGCGATATATACCTAATGTTCCAGTCCTATCCTACAATGAATTAGAGCCGGACATTGAGGTTCAAAGTGTAGGGGTGGTGAATTTAGATTGAAGGTAAAAAAATACGTAGCAAGTACAATGCCAGAGGCGATGAAAAAGATAAGACATGAACTTGGGCATGATGCTGTCATCCTCAATTCAAAAGAGATTGAAACAGGTGGCTTTTTAGGTTTTTTTACAAAAAAAAGCATTGAGGTAATCGCTGCGATTGACAATACTCCGTCGATCCAGCGCCCTTCTAAAAAAAAGCCTAACAAGATAAATGTGAACGTTAAAAAAGAGATGTCTGATAGTATGAAAGGCTCTCCAGTACAACAGGTGTCTATAAAAAGAAATGAAAAAGAAGTTCAAAAAGACAATGATGTTTTAGCTAATGAAATTCAGCAATTAAAGAAAATGATTACAACGATGTCAACAAAAAGTGAAACAAGTATGAAGGAATACCCAGAACCATTTCAACAGATTAATGATTTCTTAGAAGAACAAGAATTCAAAACTTCTTTACGACTTGAAATTATTAAGCACCTTCTCAAGAAATGGTATAACAGTGATGAGAGGGATCAAAACGAAGAAAATGTTCAAATTTGGTTAAAGGAATTTTTATATGATCAACTATTAACTGTTAAACTAGGTGGAATTTCTTTTGAAAAGAAATTTGTTAATGTTGTTGGACCAACTGGTGTTGGAAAAACGACAACAATTGCTAAGATTGCTGCTCATTGTGTACTAAAGAAGAAAAAGAAAGTAGCTTTAATTACAACTGATACATATCGAATTGCTGCCGTTGAGCAATTAAGAACGTATGCAAAGATATTAAATATTCCTCTAGAGGTTGCATACTCTATTGCCGACTTTAAAAAAGCAAAAGAACAGTTTTCTCAAGAATATGATCTGGTATTAGTTGATAGTGCAGGTAGGAATTTTCGTAATAGATTATATGTAGAGGAATTAAAGAAGACTATTGATTTTGATGAAGAGATGGAAACATTTCTTGTATTAGCCTTAACTTCTAAGTATAAAGATATGGAAAAAATTTATGAGCAATTTTCATTAATACCAATTACGAAATTAGTCTTTACAAAAAAAGATGAAACTTCATATTATGGAACAATGTTTAACTTAATAACAGACCATCAGACAGGAATTGCCTATATTACAACTGGACAAAATGTTCCTGATGACATTGTTGAAGCAAGTAGCGATGAAATAGTAAATATCATAATAGGGGTACAAAATAATGAATGATCAAGCAGAAAGCTTAAGAAGAATAGTTGATGATTCAAGTGATGTACCAGAGTGTAAAGTCATCTCTGTAGTTAGTGGAAAAGGAGGCGTTGGCAAGTCAAACTTTTCTTTGAATTTTTCTATCGGTCTTGCTCAAGAGGGAAAGAAAGTTATTTTATTTGATTTAGATATTGGCATGGCTAATGTAGATATATTAATGGGAGTATCAGCTAAATACAATATTGTCGATATGATTGAGCACGAAATGACGATTTGGGATATAATAGAGGAAGGACCGGAAAATATTTCTTATATCTCTGGTGGCTCAGGTTTTACGTCAATTTTTAAGCTTAGCATCACAAAATTTGAACGATTTATACAACAAATAGAAGCCTTACAAAAAAAATATGATTATATTATTCTCGATATGGGAGCAGGAGCTTCTGAAGATAGTATGCAATTCATACTTTCAGCACATGAAACGTTTATTGTAACTACACCTGAGCCTACTTCAATCACAGATGCTTATGCGATGATAAAATATATACACCTTAAAGATAAAGAGCTTCCGTGTTCATTACTTATTAATCGAATTGAATCCGCTAAAGAAGGTCGGGCTACTGCAGAGAATTTACAACGGGTAGCTAAGCAGTTTCTGGATAAAGATCTTAATTTACTAGGGAGTTTACCAAATGATAAGACAGTTGTTAAAGCTGTTAAATCTCAAAAACCATTCCTTTTGTTAGATCCAAAGTCAAAATCTAGTCGATCTTTGAAAGAAATTGTTAAGTCATATTTAGGAGAAAGTCAGGATAAAGCTAATCCTCCTAATTCATCTTTTATCAGTAAATTTACAAGATTTTTTAAAGAAAGATAGGGATGATGTGTGCAAAAAGAAATCAAGGTGTTAGTAGTAGATGATTCTGCTTTTATGAGAAAAGTAATTAGTGACATGTTAAATCAAGAAGAATGTATTTCAGTTGTCGGCACTGCGAGAAATGGTCAAGATGCAATTGATAAAATTAAAGTGCTACAGCCTCATGTAATTACCCTCGATGTAGAAATGCCTGTTATGGATGGTCTTGAAACGTTAAAAATAATCATGGTAGAAAATCCTCTTCCAGTTGTTATGGTTAGTAGTACAACAGTTGATGGTGCAAAAAATACACTATTAGCTATTGAATATGGTGCAGTTGACTTTGTAGCTAAGACCTCAGGTGCAATTTCTTTAGATTTACACAAAGTGAAGGAAGAATTAGTAGAAAAAGTTATTTTGGCTTCATCAGTTAAAATGCAAAACGTTTTTCCTAATAAAAATAAACCTCTTCAAAATATTATTAAATCTAAAACGCAAGAAGAAATGACGAAAAGCCCGTTATCTTTAACAAAAAAAATTGTCGCAATTGGAACTTCTACTGGTGGTCCGAAAGCATTACAGCAAGTGTTAACAAAGCTTCCAAAATCATTACAAGCACCAATTGTGATTGTTCAGCATATGCCAGCTGGATTTACTAATTCTTTAGCTAATAGATTAAACACTCTTTCTGATATAGCAGTGAAGGAAGCTGTAGACGGTGAAATATTAAAAAATGGTGTTGCCTATATTGCACCAGGTGGGTTTCATCTTACTATAGTAAAGATGGGGGCTTCTATGGTAATACACATTGATAAAAGCCCTCCAAGAAAAGGTCATCGACCATCAGTTGATGTGATGTTTGAGTCTTTATCGCTCGTAAGAGATTTTAAAATGATTGCTGTCATCATGACTGGTATGGGGGCTGATGGTACAGAGGGGCTAATGAAGTTAAAAAGTAAAACAAATTGCTATGCGATTGCTGAATCTGAAGAAACAGCGATTGTTTATGGTATGCCAAAATCAGCAATCAATACAAACTCAGTGGACGAAGTAGTGCCTCTTCAAAATATAGCCAAAAGTATTATAAATAAGTGTTTAAACTAGGGGAAGCTAAATAAATTAATATACGAAATCTATGAAACTGTGAGGCGGAAACAATGAGTTTTATTGATAGAATTAAACCTTATCATCTAGATGTACTAAAAGAAGTGGGGAACATAGGTGCTGGAAATGCAGCGACAGCACTATCTAAACTCTTAAATAAAGTAATAGATATGAAAGTACCATCAGTTCGTGTTGTTTCATTTCAGGAAATTACTGAACTTGTTGGTGGGGCTGATAAAATTGTAGCAGCAATTTTTTTACGTATAGAGGGTGAAGCTCCTGGTAGTATGTTTTTTATGGTTCCTATTGATGAAGCAGAAGAGTTAATACGTCAATTAATTGGAAATGATCAATTCCAACTACAGGAACCACCTTTTATGGAAATTGGAGTATCAGCATTACAAGAAGTAGGGAATATCTTGGCAGGTTCATACTTATCTTCATTTTCAGACTTTACAAACTTAAACCTACAGCCTTCAGTACCTGCTTTAAGTATTGATCTTGCTGGAGCAATTTTAAGCTATGGTCTTATTGAGCTTTCACAAGTTGGAGATTACGCAATTGTTATCGATACAAAAATTACTGAATTAGATGGCAACAGTCAACAATCAACAGGTCACTTCTTCTTATTACCAGATCCCGATTCTTTCGATAAAATATTTAAGTCATTAGGAGTAGGGATCGATGAATGAAGTTGTTAAAGTAGGAATGGCAGACTTAAATATTGCAAAATATCCAAAAACAATTAGAACGTCGGGATTAGGGTCGTGCGTTGGAGTCGTTTTATATGATGATTATTCTAATATTTCAGGAATGGCACATGTTATGTTGCCGGACTCTAATTTAGGTAAATCCGGTACAGTTAATGTTGCTAAATATGCTGATACAGCGATTGTTGAACTTGTGAATAGATTAGAGAGGGCAGGACTACGTACAAGAGCACTCAAAGCAAAAATCGCAGGAGGTGCACAAATGTTTAATTTTTCCTCTACAAATGAAATGATGAGAATTGGACCTAGAAATGTTGAAGCAGTAAAGGAACAGTTGAAGAAACTAAGAATTAACATTGTTGCTGAAGATACAGGTGGAAGTAGTGGACGAACGATTGAATTCAATAATGAAACAAAGATGCTTAATATAAGAACTGTAAGTCAAGGTGTTAAGGAAATATAAATGTTTGCTGGTAATTGGCTTATAAACCTTAGTTTAGCTGTTATTGCTTTTATTTTAACTTTTATTGGCTCTTTTTTTACTAATTTAGTAACTACTTCTCTTATTCGTGGTGCCATCGCTTTTATTGTGTTTTTTCTTTTAGCGTACCTATTCAGATTTCTTTGGGGGCTTGCTCTTAAAAATAATCTTACTGAAAATACAATTGAAAATATGGATGAAACTGAAGGAACTGACATAAAACAAAAGAAGAATAATGACTCTTATGATGAATTTGAAAAAAGAACTGTGGATAAAATGAATTTAACAGATGATGAAATTGTTCGTGCTTCTGAATATGTAAAGGACTTAATGGATGATGACAAGGAGGTATAGGTATGGCAAATTCTTCTACGATTGAAGAGAAAAAGCTATGGCAAAAGTGGATGAATGACCGTGATAGCGAATCAGCTGATTCATTAATTCGCCTTTACATGCCTCTAGTAAAGTATCATGTCAATCGAATTTCTGCAGGGCTTCCTAGAAATATTAATAAAGAAGATCTTATTAGTCATGGAATGATGGGATTGTATGACGCATTAGAAAAGTTTGACGTAAATCGAGACCTTAAGTTTGATACATATGCATCTTTTAGAATAAGAGGTGCTATTCTTGATGGTTTAAGAAAAGAGGATTGGTTACCTCGTTCAATGAGAGAAAAAGCTAAAAAAATTGAAATAACAATAGAAAGATTAGAACAATTGTTAGGGCGTACTGTGAAAGTTGAAGAAATAGCAAAAGAGATAGGCATGGGTGAAGAAGAAGTAACACATGTCATGTCTGAAAGCTTTTATGCAAATATGCTATCGATGGATGAGAAGACAAACGATTCAGAACGTGATGAAACCTACAAATCGACAATTGAAGATAAGAAGATAGTGACACCAGAAGATAATGTGATGCAGGATGCCACTAGAGAAGAACTTGTCGAGGTAATAAAACAACTTAACGAACGAGAACAAATGGTCATTAGTCTTTTTTATTATGAAGAGCTTACTCTAACTGAAATAGGTCAAGTGTTAAACCTTTCTACATCTAGAATTTCACAAATACATTCAAAGGCATTATTTCGATTACAACAAGTTTTATCAAAGCCGGGTAAATAGATGTATTGATACTTGCTTTTAGTTTTCATATACTGTCTGTAAAGACGAAAAAGGATTTGAGAGCCGTGACTAAAATAGAGCAGTTTTTCAAAATCTCCATTGCAAAAAATAAAATGATGGCTACTATCGTTCAATTAAATGCTTTAAATGATGATGTTATTGTAACAAAAGAATCACTTATAGAGTTTCTAAATGAAAACGAGGTCTTATTTGGTATAGATGAAACCAAAATAGAAGACATTGTAGTAATGGTTAACGAAGAAAAAGAAATAACGGATCCTATTACAATTGCTAATGGTATCGCTCCATCTAATGGGGAAGATGCTTACTTAGTACCTGTACAGTTTTCTAGTAAACGAGAACATAGTGACAATGTACAACAAGTTGACCTGAAGAAGGTTATTGATATTCCAGCGGTAACTCAAGAGGATTTAGTTGGAGAGAAGATGGCAGCAACAGAAGGCGCTCCAGGAAGAACAGTTACCGACGAAGAAGTCCCACCACAACCAGGTAAAGATTTTATTCTAAGAGCTGGAAAGAATACTAGATTAAGTGAAGATAGAATGAAGGTTTTTGCTATTGTTGATGGTCAAGTGAGTGTTGAAAAAAAGGTTATTCATGTATATCCTGTTTATGAAATAAACGGTGATATTGATATGAGTGTTGGGAATATTGATTTTGTTGGAAACGTTAACATTAGAGGGAGTGTTCCTGCTGGTTTCTCGATTAAGGCTAAGGGAGATATCCGTATTCATGGAACTGTCGAAGCAGCTACTCTAGAATCAAATGGTTCAATCTTTGTTTCTCAAGGTATCGTAGCTCAAGGTGGGGGATTAATTAAGGCTAAACAAGATTTACATACCTCTTTTATCAACCAAGGGAATATAGTAGTAGATGGTGACATCCATGTGACACAAGGAATAATGCATAGTAATTGTACAGCAGGTGGAAGTGTCTATTGTAACGAAGGTAGAGGAAATATTGTTGGTGGTGTAACTTCTGCTGCAAAGGATATCATTGCTAAGGAAATAGGAAACTCAATGCATACAGCTACTTCTTTGTATGTTGGGACGCAAAAGCAAATATTAGAAAAAGAGAAAGAGTTAGAAAACATAATAAAAGAAGCAACGGATGAAATAGAAAAGCTTAATAAACTACTTCAGATGTATGAGCTAAAAGCTCAGAACGGTATTGCACTATCAACCAAAGAAAGAATTATGAAGCTTCGTGTACGTAGTACATTACAGTTATCGAATAGTAAAATCGAAGTTTCTCAAGAAGAATTAAAAGAATTACGAGAGCAATTAGAAGATAGTGAAAAAGGAAGCGTTATTGTAGAAGGTGCTATACATCCTAATGCCGATGTTAATTTCGGTAAGTATCGTCGGAAAATTTCGTCAAAACATCAATTCACCAAAATAACATTGGTTGATAGTGAAATTAAAGTCTTAACACTGTAGAAGTTGTTCAAAAAGGTCAAAGGATACCTTTTTGAACAACTTCTAATTATCTTAAGGAGGTTTTGGGTATGAGTTTACGTCCCGTAGAAATGCTAGGCCAAATCCCCCGTTCTCAAAGTGTAGGTAAAATCCAGGAACAAATGCAACAGCGAGGCCAGGTCGGGCAAGATATTATTACAAACGAACAAAAACAAGAAGCTGAGTTAAAAAGGAAACGAGTACTAGATTCAGAGGAAAGTAATAAAGTAAGTTTAGAAAATGATAAAGAAGGAAATGATAGTCAACAAGAATCGAAGCAAAAGAAGAAAGAAGAATTAAAGGAAGAAAAGCAAGCCACACACCCGTATAAAGGAAATTTTATAGATTTTAGTGGTTAGAAGGAGAGCGAATAATGGTCACATATTTACTAGTTATAAGTTTTATTTTACATTTAGTAACATTCCTCTGGATCATTACGCTCATGCAACGACATCAATCTCCCTCGAAAATTGATGAAGAAAAAATAAAGAGTGATATAGAGGATTTGCTTATAACATATACAACTGAATTGAAAGCCGAAAATGAGAAGTTGGCAAATGAGATAAACAAATGGAATAAATCAATTGAATCACTCCCCCAACGCAATAAATTTCAAGTAGAGAAAAACCCAGTCCAAACTGAGCAAATGCCTTTAAAGGAAAAAAAGGATGAAGTAATAATACCTCCGATTAAGAAACAAGGAAAAAAAGTATTTCAGGCATATATGAAAGAAAAAGTGGACGAGCAACGTATAGAAAATAAGTATTCTGACTATACTCCTCCTATTGAAAAGATTATTCCAGAAAAGAAAGTGGAGGAAACAGAGTCTGATAAAATAAAAAGACTCTCTGAAGAGGGACTCTCATCTGAACATATTGCTAAGAAGCTAAATATGGGCAAAGGCGAAGTAGAGTTATTTCTTAAATTTTATCAATAAATTTCCCACTATGCTTGCTAAAGAGATTTGGATATGTTATATTAATCCACGGTGTTAATCACACACGTTTTCTAATTTAAGTAAATGGTGCTGTTATCAGTCTTACTTAAAAATGATGAAAGCGGAGGACAAAAAAACCAAGAGGAGGTGTTGAATGTGGCAGTTATTTCCATGAAACAATTATTAGAAGCTGGGGTACACTTCGGTCATCAAACACGTCGTTGGAACCCAAAAATGGATCGCTACATCTTCACAGAAAGAAATGGTATTTACATTATTGACCTTCAAAAGACGGTTAAAAAAGTTGAGGAAGCTTACAATTTCGTAAGAAACCTTGCTGCTGACGGAGGAAAAGTTCTTTTCGTTGGTACTAAAAAGCAAGCTCAAGATTCAGTTAAAGAAGAAGCTGAGCGTTGTGGTATGTATTTCATCAATCAACGTTGGTTAGGTGGAACTTTAACTAACTTTGAAACAATCCAAAAACGTATTACACGTTTAAAAAAACTTGAGAAAATGCAAGAAGACGGTACTTTTGATGTGCTTCCTAAGAAAGAAGTAATTCTTCTTAACAAGGAAATGGATCGTCTTGAAAAGTTCTTAGGTGGAATTAAAGATATGAAGGGTGTACCTGATGCACTATTCGTAATTGATCCACGTAAAGAGCGCATTGCTATTGCAGAAGCTCATAAATTAAACATCCCAATCGTTGCGATTGTTGATACGAATTGTGATCCTGATGAAATTGATTACGTTATCCCTGGTAACGATGATGCAATTCGCGCTGTTAAATTATTAACTGGTAAAATGGCTGATGCTATCATCGAAGCTAACTCTGTTAATGAGCAGCAAGAAGCTGCAGTGCAAGAACAAACAGTTTAATTTAGTCTGTAAGTAAGGGTGGTAAAGGGGTATACCCTTTATCGCCTTTTTTAGTATCTATGAGTATTAAAGGGAAATAAGGACAAGCTTAAACTATTTTACATAAGTAAAAAACAAGGAGGAATTTAATATGGCAGTAACAGCAGCTATGGTAAAAGAATTACGTGAAAAAACTGGTGCAGGTATGATGGATTGTAAGAAAGCATTAACAGAAACTGATGGTGATATGGAAAAAGCAATTGATCTACTTCGTGAGAAGGGTATTGCAAAAGCAGCTAAAAAAGCAGACCGTATTGCTGCAGAAGGCTTAACTTTTGTTAAAGCTGAAGGTAACAAAGCTGCAATCGTTGAAGTAAACTCAGAAACTGACTTCGTTGCAAAAAATGACAACTTCAAAAATCTTGTTGCTGAATTAGCTGAGCATGTATTATCTCAAAACCCAGCTTCAGTCGAAGAAGCATTAACACAACCTTTCAAAGGTGCTGGAGATTCTGTACAAGAATTCATTAATACACAAATCGCTAAAATTGGAGAAAAAATCTCTTTACGTCGTTTTGAAGTTGTAGAAAAAACTGATGCTGATGCTTTCGGTGCATACTTACACATGGGTGGACGAATTGGAGTATTAACAGTATTAGAAGGAACGACTGATGAAGAGTTAGCTAAAGATATCGCAATGCACGTTGCAGCTATTAACCCAACATATGTATCACGTGATGAAGTTTCTCAAGAAGAAGTTTCACGCGAGCGTGAAGTTCTTAAGCAACAAGCTTTAAATGAAGGTAAACCAGAAAACATCGTTGAAAAAATGGTAGAAGGCCGTCTTAGCAAATACTTCGAGCAAGTATGTTTACTTGACCAACCATTTGTTAAAGATGGTGACCAAAAAGTTAGTAAGTTCGTACAGAACAAAGGTGGAAGCGTGAAGTCATTCGTTCGTTATGAAGTTGGAGAAGGAATGGAAAAACGTGAAGACAACTTCGCTGAAGAAGTAATGTCTCAAGTGAAGAAGTAATATTTGAAATAGGGGGCACTACGTGTTCCCTATTTTTAAAAATGTCAAGTTTCACTTCCAAATATCATAAATATATATTTTTTGTGCTAATTTGTTTAGATTAGGATGTTTTAGTCAACATTTAGTACATATCAACAGTTGGAGGTTATAATGAGTAAGTATAAACGTATCATATTAAAACTAAGCGGCGAAGCCTTAGCTGGAGAGCAAGGATATGGTATTGATCCTTCTATTATTCAATCAATTGCAAAACAGATTAAGGAAATTATAGAGCTTGATGTAGAAGTTGCGGTTGTTGTAGGTGGAGGAAACATCTGGAGAGGGATGGCAGGTAGTGCAAAAGGCATGGACCGTGCTACGGCTGATTACATGGGAATGTTAGCTACTGTAATGAATTCTCTAGCATTACAGGATAGTCTTGAAAATATAGAAGTAGAAACTCGTGTTCAAACTTCGATAGAGATGAGACAAGTAGCAGAGCCATATATTCGTCGAAAAGCGATTCGACACCTTGAGAAAAAGCGTGTTGTTATTTTCGCAGCAGGAACAGGTAATCCATACTTCTCAACTGACACAACTGCAGCTTTAAGAGCAGCTGAAATAGAAGCTGAAGTTATTCTAATGGCAAAAAACAAAGTTGATGGAGTATATAGTGCGGATCCAAGTGTTGATGCAACAGCTAAGAAATACCAAACGATTACATATCTAGACCTATTAAAAGATGGATTAGCTGTAATGGATTCAACTGCGTCATCACTATGTATGGATAATGATATTCAACTGATTGTATTCTCAATTATGGAAGAAGGAAACATTAAACGTGCAGTACTTGGTGAAGAAATTGGTACAATAGTAAGGGGGAACTCATAATGTCAAAAGAAGTAATCCAAGATGGAAAAGAACGTATGAAAAAAGCGATCGAATCACTTTCACGCGAATTAGCTACGTTACGTGCCGGTCGTGCGAACCCATCTATTTTAGATAAGATTGTTGTCGAATATTACGGGGCACCAACTCCGTTAAATCAATTAGCGACTATTTCAGTGCCCGAGGCAAGATTGCTTGCTATTCAGCCATTCGATAAAACATCAATCGGAGAAATTGAAAAGGCAATTCAAAAATCAGAGCTTGGCCTTACACCATCAAATGATGGAACTTTAATTCGTATCGTGATTCCTGCATTAACAGAGGAACGTCGTAAAGAATTAGTTAAACTAGTTAAAAAGTATGGTGAAGACGCGAAAGTAGCTGTTCGTAATGTAAGACGTGATACAAATGACGAACTTAAAAAGTTACAAAAAGACGGAGAAATGACAGAGGATGAGTTACGCCGTTCTACTGAAGATGTTCAAAAACTAACAGACAGTCATATCGAAGAGATTGATTCAGTTACATCAAATAAAGAAAAAGAAATCATGGAAGTATAAAGGATTTCAAGGTAAAATAGAATAATGTAATAGACCCTCTCATTTTTAGTGCATATTCAATAAGGAGGATAACGAGAGGCAGAGAAAATCGAGGAAGTATAGTTTTGGATTATTATGTATTTAGTCCAAGCACATGCTGACGAAGAGATTCACCGCCAATCGTTCTCAAGCTTATGAATATTCTCTTGTAGGGGGGTTTTTTTACACCATTTTGATGTAAAAGATGAGATTGTTGGTGGAGGACATACAAATGCTTGAAAAATTTTCGAAGTGGAAAGCGGAGCGTGAAACAAAATCTCCTTCATACGATGTAGGAACTGAAAATGTTCCTAAACATGTGGCGATAATAATGGATGGTAATGGCAGATGGGCTAAGAACCGTGGGTTACCTAGAGTGGCTGGTCACCGTGAGGGAATGAAAGTTATTAATAAAATAGTATCAAAATCAAACGAAATTGGTGTAGAGGTACTAACTCTCTATGCATTTTCAACGGAAAACTGGAAGCGCCCGAAAACAGAGGTTGATTTTTTAATGAGGCTACCCGAACGATTTTTGAGCATTGAGCTTCCGAAATTAATCGAGGAAAATGTGAGAGTCCGTTTAATGGGTAGTACAGAAAATTTACCAGATCATACTTTACGTGCAGTAGAAACTGCAGTTGAGAAGACAAAACATAATACAGGACTTATTTTAAACTTCGCATTAAATTACGGAAGTCGTTTTGAAATGGTAAAGGCTGTTCAAAAAATTGTTGAAAAGGCAAAGGATAACCACATATCAGTAGAAGAAATTGATGAATCAATTATTGCTAGTCATCTAATGACAAATAATTTAAGAGACCCTGACTTATTAATTCGTACGAGCGGTGAAGTAAGATTAAGCAATTTTATGCTTTGGCAATTGGCTTATAGTGAATTTTGGTTTACAGAAGTACTTTGGCCTGACTTTACAGAAGACCATTATGTTGAAGCAATACGTGTATATCAGAATAGAGCTCGGAGATACGGAGGCGTTTAGACAAAGGAGGAATGACATGAAGCAGCGTATCATTACTGGAATAATTGGTGGGGCTCTATTTCTAAGCTTAGTAGTAGTGGGTGGACTGCCGTTTACTATTTTTATTGTATTCGTAGCATCATTAGCTATGATGGAGCTACTAAGAATGAAAAAGATACCTCCTATTTCTTTTATTGGTTTCGTTAGTCTATTAATGATGTGGTTATTAGTTGTACCGGCCCATTGGGTAGACTTTGGTGTAATATCCCACTTGTCAAAAGTGGAAATATTCATTTTTATGATTATATTTTTATTGATGTTAACGGTATTGACTAAAAATACGTTTACGTTTGATGAAGTAGGATTTGTTATATTATCTTCAGTGTATGTTGGCTTTGGTTTTCATTATTTAATTATGAGTAGAGCTATTGAAGGCAATGGAATGGCTATCGTTTTTTTTGTATTATTTGCAATTTGGGCTACTGATTCAGGAGCTTATTTCGTTGGTCGTTCTTTAGGGAAACGTAAACTTTGGCCTGATATAAGCCCGAAGAAAACAATTGAGGGCTCAATTGGAGGGATCATTTGTGCACTTTTTATTGGTGTTATATTTCAATGGGTATCTCCAGTATTTGACTCTTGGGTAATTATGACATTAGTCGTGTTTGTAACTTCTATATTTGGACAATTAGGGGATTTAGTTGAATCGGCATTAAAGCGACATTATTCGGTAAAAGATTCAGGAAATGTACTACCTGGACACGGAGGCATTTTAGACCGTTTTGATAGCTTAATTTATGTCATGCCAATTTTATATTTGCTACAATTAATATAAAGCCCCATAAATACATATATTTTTATAGAGGATGGATCGGATGAAAAAAATTAGCTTATTAGGGTCTACAGGTTCAATCGGAACGCAAACCTTGGATATTCTTGAACAACATCCAGATAAATTTTCTCTTGTGGCTATGTCAATAGGAAAGAATATGGAACTAGCACTTGAACAAATTAAAAAGTTTTCTCCGAAGTTAGTTTCAGTTGCTACAAAAGAAATTGCAGAAGAAATGAAACTACTTGTTCCCCCATCAACGAAAATAGTTTATGGTGAGGATGGATTACTTGAAGCGGCAACATATCATGAAGCTACTATTTTAGTGAATGCCGTTATAGGAAGTGTGGGGCTTGGACCTACTCTAGCAGCAATTAGAGAAGGTAAAACAATAGCGATTGCTAATAAAGAAACGTTGGTAACTGCTGGTCATATCGTGACGGAAATGGCAAAAAAATATAACGTGCCTTTACTTCCTGTAGATAGTGAACATTCTGCTATTTTTCAATCACTAGAAGGACAAGATAAATCAGCTATTGAAAAATTAATTTTAACAGCATCCGGTGGAAGTTTCAGAGATAAAACACGTGAAGAATTAACTAGAGTAACAGTAAAAGAAGCGCTTAACCATCCCAATTGGTCAATGGGTGCGAAAATAACAATTGACTCTGCTACGATGATGAATAAAGGGCTTGAGGTAATTGAGGCTCACTGGCTATTTAAGGTGCCATATGAGAAAATTGAAGTATTATTGCATAAAGAAAGTATTATTCACTCCATGGTTGAATATATCGATAGAAGTGTCATTGCACAACTAGGTACACCAGATATGAGAGTTCCGATTCAATACGCATTAAGCTACCCTAGTAGACTTGAATTGCCACAGACAGATAGGTTAAACTTATCGGATATTGGAGCATTACATTTTGGGAAGCCGGATTTTGAACGTTATCGATGCTTACAATTTGCATACGAAGCAGGAAGAATTGGTGGTACACTGCCGACTGTTCTAAATGCAGCGAATGAAGTAGCAGTTGCAGAATTCTTGGCTGGAAAGGTATCGTTTTTAGGAATTGAGGACCTAATTGAACAAGCGCTTGAACGACACGATGTTATTCATTCTCCAAATTTAGAGGAAATAATTACTGTTGATAAAGAAACAAGAACGTTTGTATTATCAGCAGTTACTAATTAAAGACGAGAGTCACTTCAATGAAAGTGAGGATTGGCTTATTCATTAAAAGGACGGAGGTACTAAGTGAATACACTAATTTCGATTATTATTATTTTTGGATTGCTCGTATTTATCCACGAATGGGGGCATCTATATTTTGCCAAAAGGGCTGGAATACTTTGTCGTGAGTTTGCGATTGGCTTTGGACCTAAAATTTTCTCATTTAAAAAGGATGAAACAGTATATACGATTCGTTTACTCCCGTTAGGTGGATTTGTTCGAATGGCAGGGGAGGATCCTGAGTCAATTCAAATAAAACCAGGCTTTGAAGTTGGACTTGTTTTTAATGGAAATAATAAAGTTTCACAAATAATCGTGAATAACAAATCAAAGCATCAAGACGCAAAGGTTGTTACTGTCGAGCACATTGATTTAGAAAGAGAGCTAGTTATTACTGCTTATGAAGATGATGTGCTGCAAAAGTTTAAGGTTGATGAAAAAGCAGAACTAATCTACGATGAGCAACCGACACAAATTGCTCCATATGACCGACAGTTTGGTTCAAAGACTATACCTCAAAGGGCTATGGCAATTTTTGCTGGTCCATTAATGAATTTTGTACTAGCATTTGTGATTTTGACGATCTTTGCCCTTTTACAAGGGACACCTGTAGACCAATCAAAAGTTGGGATGATTTCTCCAGAAGGAGCTGCATTTGAAGCAGGGTTACAGGAAAATGACCGAATACTAGCTATAAATGGTCAAAGGCTTGAAACATGGAATGATTTAACTACAGTAATTCAGCAACATCCAAATCAGGAACTAACTTTTGAAATTGAAAGAGACGGTATGCAAAGTACTGTTCAAGTAACTCCTGATGAGAGAGTTGGACAACATGGTGATAAAGAGGGCTTTATCGGTGTCGGCCAAGCGACTGAATTTTCTATCTTAGGTTCTGTAAAATATGGTGTAACAGAAACATACATGTTTACAGTTTTGATTCTTGAAGCTCTTGGTATGCTAGTGACTGGTCAATTTTCATTAGATCATTTAGCAGGGCCGGTTGGGATTTATAACTATACTGGTGAGGCTGCAGCTATGGGGATTTTCGTGTTAATGAAGTGGGCAGCGATTTTAAGTGTTAACTTAGGTATTATCAACCTATTACCACTTCCTGCATTAGATGGTGGTCGATTAATGTTTATTGGATTAGAAGCTGTTAGAGGCAAACCTGTTGATCCACAAAAAGAAGGAATGGTTCACTTTATCGGATTTGCACTTTTAATGTTATTGATGCTTGTTGTAACATGGAACGATATTAATAAGTTTTTCTTATAGAATTTATATGAAAACTAGTCCCCTTTTGAAAAAGCATTTAAAAGGGGGACTTTTCTATGAATTGTAATTTGAAGTCTACTAGTTGGAGAAGGAAGGGACATTTTATGAAACAAAGCTTATATATGCTTCCAACATTACGTGATGTACCTGCTGATGCAGAGATTTCTAGTCACCAGTTAATGTTGAGAGCCGGTATGATCCGTCAAACTGCTTCCGGTATTTATTCGTATTTACCATTAGGAAAGCGTGTATTAAAAAAGGTTGAAGAAATTATACGTGAGGAAATGGATAATTCCAGTGCACAGGAAGTTCTAATGCCTGCGATTCAACCAGCAGAGCTGTGGGAAGAGTCAGGACGCTTAGCAGATTATGGTCCTGAGTTAATGCGTTTAAAAGACCGGCATGAACGTGACTTCGTATTAGGTGCTACTCATGAGGAAGTTATTACGAGTTTAGTACGTGATGATATTAAATCCTATAAGAAACTACCTGTAAACCTCTATCAAATTCAAACGAAGTATCGTGATGAGCGTAGACCACGCTTTGGAGTGTTACGTTCTCGTGAGTTTATTATGAAGGATGCTTATTCCTTTGATACATCTCAAGAAGGTCTTGATGAAAGCTATCAAAACATGTATAACGCTTATGAGAGGATTTTTTCTAGATGTGGCTTAAACTATAGAGCGGTTGAAGCTGATAGCGGGGCTATTGGTGGAACTGATACGCACGAATTTATGGTGTTATCAGAAGTAGGAGAAGATACAATTGCTTACTCTGATTCTTCAGATTTTGCAGCAAATATTGAGATTGCGCCTGTAAAAGGAAATTATGAAAAGAGTGGAGAAGCTTTAGAAACTCTTGAAAAAATTGAAACACCTAATATGAAATCGATCGAAGAATTAGTATCTTCGTTAAATGTTGATGCGAAGCAGTTAATTAAATCTATTTTATTTATTGTAAATGAGGAACCTGTTTTAGTATTAGTACGTGGAGATCATGAAATTAATGATATTAAAGTTTCAAATCTATTTGACAAAGCAACGGTGGAGTTAGCAACAGCAGAAGAAACACAAAACTATATGAAGTGTAAAGTTGGTTATGTAGGACCTATTCATGTTCCTGATGGGGTTAAGGTTGTAGCTGATGAAGCTGTCGAATATGTTGTTAATGGGATTTGTGGAGCTAACGAAGTAGATTTCCACTATAAAAATGTTAATGTAGAACGTGACTTTAACGTTGAGCAATTTGCAGATTTACGTTTTATTAAAGAAGGAGATCCATCACCTTGTGGAAATGGTACGATTCAATTTGCTAAAGGTGTTGAGGTAGGTCATGTATTTAAGTTAGGAACTAAATATAGTGAGGCTCTTGGAGCTACTTACTTAGATGAAAATGGGAAGTCTCAAACGATGATTATGGGCTGTTATGGTATTGGAGTGTCAAGAACAGTTGCTGCTGTTGTTGAACAATGTCACGATGAGAACGGAATCGTATGGCCACCTTCAGTAGCTCCATTTGCTATTCATTTAATTGCAATAAATGTAAAGAATGAAGAGCAAAAACAATTAAGTGATAGCCTTTATGACGAGTTAAAGTCAAATGGCTTTTCTGTTCTATACGATGATAGAAATGAAAGAGCTGGTGTAAAATTCAAAGATTCTGATTTAGTTGGTTTACCGATTCGTATTGGTGTTGGGAAGCGGGCGTCTGAAGGAATTGTAGAAGTGAAGATTCGAAAAACTGGTGAAATGCTTGAAGTAGAAGTGGACAAGCTATTGACAACATTAAAAGAAGAACTACAAAAGCTAGAAAATTAAAGAATGGGTTAATATAAGTAGCAATGTCTATCATTGCTTCAGGGGATGTCTAAGAGGCATCCCCATTCCCTTTTCTATACTTAAACTACTAAGGGGGAGAAACTAGTGAGTCAAGAAGATTTGAGGAAAGAACGGTTCCAACTGTTACTCGAGCAAATCCTATTACCTACAGATGTACTAGAAAAACAATTTCAGCACGGAAAAATAGAAAAACTCACGATATATAAAGAAAAAAAGCAATGGCACTTTCTTTTTCGTTTAGAATCAGTTCTGCCCGTTTTAGTGTACCAGCTATTTGCTGAAAGGATTAGATTATCTTTTGAGCATATTGCCTCTGTTTCTTTTACTATCTCCTATGAAAATAATGAGGTAAGTGAAACTGTATTACATGATTATTGGGAAACGATGGTCACTCAGCTTGATGGAATATCAAACGGGTTAAAGGGATTATTAGAAAGTCAAAAGCCTAAGCTTGTTAATGGAAGACAGTTAATAGTTGAAGTGCGAAATGAAACAGAAGCAGTCGCATTAAAACGAAAACTTCCAATACCATTACATGATGTGTTACGTCAATTTGGCTTTCCAGAATTTTTAGTTGAAGCAGAAGTAAAGGAATCAGCACAAGAGTTTGAAAAATTCGTAGAGCAGAGACAGCAAGAGGATCACTCAAAGGTTATTGAAGCGATGCTTGAAAAGAAAAAGGTTGAGCAAAAGGCTGGAAATAGAGATTCAAATGAGGCATTTGTACTTGGGTACCCTATTAAAGATGAACCAGTCCCTCTCGAATCAATTGTTGATGAGGAACGTCGAATAACTGTACAAGGGTACGTATTCTTTGCTGAAACTCGTGAACTACGAAGTGGTAGAACTCTTCTTACGTTTAAAATTACCGACTATACAGATTCAATTCTTGTAAAAATATTCTCTCGAGATAAAGAGGATGTACCATTACTAGAGTCAGTAAAAAAAGGAATGTGGCTTAAAGTACGAGGCGGAATTCAAAATGATACCTTTGTTCGTGATTTGGTTATGATTGCTAATGACATCAATCAAGTGAAGGCTATTGAACGTGTTGATAAAGCGCCAGATGACGGAAAGCGAGTAGAGCTACATCTTCATACAACAATGAGTCAAATGGATGGTATTACGTCTGCAGGTCGTTATGTAGAGCAAGCCGCTAAGTGGGGACATAAAGCTATTGCCATTACAGATCATGGTGTTGTTCAATCTTATCCTGAGGCCTATTCAGTTGGTAAAAAGAATGGGATTAAGGTCTTATTTGGTTTAGAAGCAAACTTAGTCGATGATGGTGTACCTATTGCCTACAATGAAGCTAATCGCAATCTACAAGAAGATACCTTTGTTGTATTTGACGTTGAAACAACTGGACTATCAGCAGTTTATAATACAATAATTGAGCTGGCAGCAGTAAAAATTATAAATGGAGAAATAATAGACCGCTTTGAATCATTTGCTGACCCTCATGAACCACTATCAAAAATTATTATCGAACTTACAGGGATAACAGATGATATGGTTCAAGGTGCACCAGAAGTAGACCAAGTACTGAAGGATTTCCATGAATTTGTTGGTGATGCAGTACTCGTTGCACATAACGCTAGCTTTGATATGGGATTCTTAAATGTAGGCTATCGAAAAATTGGATTAGGAGAAGCAACAAATCCAGTAGTAGATACATTAGAACTAGGTCGATTTTTATACCCTGAGTTAAAAAACCACCGTCTAAATACATTGTGTAAGAAGTTTGATATAGAGCTAGTCAGTCACCATAGAGCAATTTATGATGCAGAAGCAACAGGCTATTTATTATGGAAAATGGTAAAAGATGCAGCCGAACGAGAAATACTGTATCATGACCAACTCAATAATAATATGGGAAAAGGTGATTTTCATCGCCTACGTCCATCCCACTGTATTTTACTTGCTCAAAATCAGGAAGGCTTAAAAAATCTTTATCAGTTAGTTTCATTATCCCATATTGAATACTTCTTCCGTACACCAAGAATTCCACGCTCAGCTCTACAAAAATATCGTAATGGGATATTAGTTGGCACTGCTTGTGATAAAGGTGAAGTATTTGAAGGTATGATGCAAAAGTCTCCAGAAGAGGTTGAAGAGATTGCTAAGTTCTATGATTATTTGGAGATTCAGCCTTTGTCTAATTATGAACACCTTATTGAACGGGAACTAGTGAAAAACGAAGCATCACTACAGGAGATTGTTACTAATATAGTTACACTAGGAGAAAAGTTAGATAAGCCAGTAGTTGCTACTGGGAATGTTCATTATTTAGAACCGAATGATTATATTTATCGAAAAATATTAATAGCTTCGCAAGGTGGGGCAAATCCATTAAATAAGCAAAAGTTACCTGAAGTTCATTTGAGAACAACAGATGAAATGCTTGAATGCTTTGAGTTTTTAGGGGAGGAAAAGGCAAAGAAGGTTGTTGTAGACGACCCACAATATATTGCAGAACAAATCGAAGAAATTCAGCCGATTCCAGATGATTTATATACACCGAAAATTGAAGGTGCTGACGAAGAAATTAGGGAAATGAGTTATTCTCGAGCAAAAAGTATTTATGGGGAAGATTTACCAGAAATTGTAGAAGCACGAATTGAAAAGGAATTAAAGAGTATCATTGGACACGGATTTGCTGTAATCTATCTTATTTCTCATAAACTTGTGAATAAGTCATTAAATGATGGTTACCTCGTTGGCTCCCGTGGATCGGTTGGTTCATCATTGGTTGCGACGTTGACCGAAATTACCGAGGTTAATCCGTTACCCCCTCACTATGTATGTCCAGATTGTCACCATTCTCACTTTTTTGACGATGGTTCAGTAGGATCAGGTTATGATTTACCAGATAAGGACTGCACAGAGTGTGGGGCGATATATGTAAAAGATGGACAAGATATACCATTCGAAACATTCCTAGGCTTTAAAGGGGATAAAGTTCCTGATATCGATTTAAACTTCTCAGGTGACTATCAGCCAAGAGCACATAACTACACAAAAGAATTATTTGGTGAGGAATATGTGTATCGCGCAGGAACGATTGGTACAGTTGCAGAGAAAACAGCCTATGGATATGTCAAAGGATATCAAAGTGACCATGATTTATTAATGCGTTCTGCTGAAATTGATAGACTTGTTGCTGGCTGTACCGGTGTTAAACGAACAACTGGTCAGCATCCAGGTGGGATAATTGTTGTGCCAGATTATATGGATATTCATGATTTTTGCCCAATTCAATTCCCTGCGGACGATAAAAATTCTGAATGGAAAACAACCCATTTTGATTTCCATTCGATCCATGATAATCTTCTCAAACTTGATATTTTAGGCCATGATGACCCAACAGTTATTAGAATGCTTCAGGATTTAAGTGGAATTGATCCTAAGACAATCCCAACAGACGATACTGAAGTCATGAAAATATTTAGTGGTCCTGATGTATTAGGGGTTACTGAAGAAGATATTTTATGTAAAACTGGAACGTACGGAATACCAGAATTTGGTACGCGATTTGTTCGTCAAATGTTAGAAGAAACGAAGCCAAGTACTTTCTCTGAACTCGTCCAGATTTCGGGATTATCTCACGGAACTGATGTTTGGTTAAATAATGCTAATGAACTCATTTATAGTGGGACATGTGAGTTAAAGGACGTAATCGGTTGTCGTGATGATATAATGGTTTATTTAATTTACAAAGGGCTAGAACCTTCTTTAGCGTTCAAAATTATGGAGTTTGTACGTAAAGGAAAAGGGCTCCAAGAGGAATGGATTGAAGAAATGAAGAAACATGATGTACCAGATTGGTACATAGGTTCATGCTTAAAAATTAAGTATATGTTCCCTAAAGCACATGCGGCAGCATATGTATTGATGGCGGTACGTATTGCTTATTTTAAAGTCCATTTTCCGGTGCTATATTATGCAGCATACTTTACTGTTCGTGCTGATGATTTTGACTTGGATACGATGATTCGAGGATCTGCTGCTATAAAAGGAAAAATAGAAGAAATTAATGCGAAGGGCTTAGAGGCGTCACCTAAAGAGAAAAACGTGCTTCTAGTTTTAGAACTAGCCTTGGAAATGTGTGAGCGTGGTTTTTCATTCCAAAAGGTAGACTTGTATCGTTCTAGCGCAAATGAATTTATCGTTGAAGGAAATAGTTTATTACCTCCATTTAATGCACTTACGGGTGTGGGAACGAATGCAGCACATAATATTGTAAAAGCAAGAGGAGAAAAGCATTTCCTTTCGAAAGAAGATTTACAACAACGTAGTAAGTTAACGAAAACAGTTCTAGAACATTTAGACGATCATGGATGTTTAACTGATTTACCAGATTCGAATCAACTTTCATTGTTCTAATTGTTAGTTTCTAAAGCAGTTGCACGCCTTTATTACAAGGATTTGTGAGAGTTGGCTAACACGCCCATTCCTTGCATTTGTTCACCGGTTATGATATTGTATTTATGGTAATACTTAGAATAGTGAACGGGGAAAGAGTGGGGCAACCCACTCTTTCGTTTATTCTATACACAATTCTGTATGAATTTATCAACTTGAAATTAGGAAAAATAATTATATAACTGTTCCTTCTCAAAATAAAGTCTCGATGATGATAAATTGAATGAGTATTTAAGGAAAGCAATTAGGAGGTTTAGTTTCATATGAGCAAGAAAGCAACTGATATCACAGAAGAACTAGTATTACCAATATTAGAGGAACTGAATTTAGAGCTAGTTGATGTGGAGTTCAAAAAAGAAGGAAAAAATTGGTTTTTGCGAGTGTATATTGATAGCGAAACAGGTGTAGATATAGAGGATTGTGGAACTGTTAGTGAAAAATTAAGTGAAAAGCTTGATGAGACAGATCCGATTGAACAAGCATATTTTTTAGAGGTTTCATCACCAGGTGCTGAACGACCATTGAAAAAAGAAAAAGATCTTTATAAATCGATTGGTAAGAATGTTTATGTCACTACATATGAGCAAATTGAAGGTGAAAAGGCCTTTGAAGGAAAACTTGCAGATTTTGATGGTGAAAAGCTAACTATACAAATTTTGATTAAAACTCGTACAAAAGAAATTGAAATTCCATACGACAAAATGGCAAGTGCTAGACTTGCTGTTGTCTTTTAACTTGAAAGGGGGAGAAACATTCCATGAATAGCGATTTTATGGATGCATTAATAACATTAGAAAGAGAAAAAGGTATTGACAAAGATGTCATTATCGAAGCGATTGAAGCAGCCCTTATATCTGGATATAAAAGAAACTTTAGCCAAGCACAGAACGTAAGAGTTGATATTAACCGTGAAAACGGAAGTATTCGAGTGTTTGCTAGAAAGACAGTTGTAGAAGAAGTGTTTGATGCACGTTTAGAAATCTCATTAGAGGATGCAAAAAACATGAATCCTAACTATGAGGTAGATGATGTTGTAGAAATTGAAGTAACACCTAAAGACTTCGGGCGTATTGCTGCTCAAACTGCTAAACAGGTTGTAACTCAACGTGTACGTGAAGCTGAAAGAGGGATTATTTACTCAGACTTCATTGACAGAGAAGAAGATATTATGACTGGTATTGTTCAAAGACAGGATAGTCGTTTCATTTATGTTGATTTAGGTAAAGTAGAAGCTCTTCTTCCATTAGGTGAACAAATGCCAAATGAACAATATCATCATAATGATCGAATTAAAGCCTTTATTACAAAGGTAGAAAAGACGACAAAAGGGCCTCAAATACTTATTTCACGTAGTCATCCTGGTTTATTAAAGCGTTTATTTGAACTTGAAGTTCCTGAAATTTATGAAGGTATTGTTGAGATTAAATCGGTAGCTCGTGAAGCTGGAGATCGTTCAAAAATTGCAGTCTATGCGGAAAACCCTGAGGTTGATCCTGTTGGTGCATGTGTTGGGCAAAAAGGGCAACGTGTGCAAGCAATTGTTAACGAACTTAAAGGTGAAAAGATTGACATTGTACGTTGGTCAGAAGACCCAGTGGAATACGTAGCAAATGCACTAAGTCCTTCGAAGGTAATTAAAGTAAATGTAAATGTAGAAGAGAAAATGACTCAAGTTATCGTTCCAGACTATCAATTATCACTAGCAATTGGTAAAAGAGGTCAAAATGCTCGCTTAGCTGCTAAGCTAACTGGTTGGAAGGTTGATATTAAGAGTGAGTCTGAAGCAGGAGAATTAGGATTACTTGATGCAAGTGAAGAGTTTAATGATGTTGTTCTTGATGAAGATACTTCAGGTGTTGAGGTAGAAGAGAATAGTGAAATGTCTGATGTAACTGAAGAAGAGCTAGAGCAATCGTAAGGGAGGTGGGGCAGTATGAAGCAACGAAAAGTTCCACTTCGAAAATGTATTGTTACAAATGAAATGAAGCCCAAAAAAGAACTTATACGTGTAGTTCGTTCCCCTGAAGGAGAAGTTTCAATTGATCCTTCTGGTAAAAAAAATGGTCGTGGCGCTTACATAAGTAATAGTCAGGAATGTTTTGAATTGGCTAAGAAGAAAGATGTGTTATCAAGGCATCTGAATGTTAAAGTTAGCGATGAAATATACGACCAACTTGAGGTAGCAAGAGCGAAGGTTGTTAAGAAATGACTGAAAAATGGTATTCATTATTAGGATTAGCAGCTAGAGCCCGTCAGTTAATTTCAGGGGAAGAATTAGTTCTTAAAGATGTGAAGCGAAACAAAACAAAATTAGTCTTACTTTCTAATGATGCCTCAGAAGGTACAAAGAAGAAAGTAACTGACAAATGTACCTTCTATAAAGTTCCTTTACGTATAATAGGAACAAGAGAAGAACTAGGGCGAGCGATCGGTAAAGAAGAACGAGTTGTAGTAGGTGTAATCGATGCAGGCTTTGCTAAGAAGTTGATGACACTTATCGAACAATAGACGTGGAGGTAAGTATATGCGGAAAATGCGAATATATGAATATGCCAAAGAGAAGAATTTACAAAGTAAAGATGTTATCGAGCGAGTCAAAGAACTAGGTGTTGATGTGTCAAATCACATGTCTGTTATAGATGAAGAAGTTATGACAAAGCTCGAAAAGGGTACAACTAATTCTACAGATAAAAAAGCTACTAACAATTCAACAGAGGCAAAACCACCAAAACAAAAAGAAAATAATAAACCAAAGAATAATTACAATCAGGGAGCAGCGATGAAATCAAACAATCAAAAAATAAACCAAAAACCACAGTCTAAAGGTCAAAAGTCACAGAATCAAAGAAAACAGAATAACCAAAGAGGTCAACAAACTCAACAAACTCAACAAACTCAACAGCCTAAGGCCCAACCAAAAGAGTTACCAAGCAAAATTACGTACTCTGGCTCTTTAACAGTTGGTGAGTTGGCAGGGAAATTAAATAAAGAACCTTCCGAACTGATTAAAAAGCTATTGTTTTTAGGTGTGATGACAACAATTAATCAAGATTTAGATAAAGATTCAATCGAATTAATTGCTGGCGATTATGGTGTAGAAGTGGAAGAAGAAATTATTATTGACGAAACAAATTTTGAAGAAATTATCGAAGAAGATGATGACAAAGATTTAAAAGAAAGACCGCCGGTTGTCACAATTATGGGACACGTTGACCACGGGAAAACAACATTATTAGATTCTATTCGTCATACGAAAGTAACTGCTGGAGAAGCGGGTGGAATTACACAGCATATTGGTGCTTACCAAGTGGAAACTGATGGTAAGAAAGTTACATTCTTAGATACACCTGGGCATGCTGCCTTTACAACGATGCGTGCACGTGGAGCTCAAATTACAGACATTTGTATTTTAGTAGTTGCTGCAGATGATGGTGTAATGCCACAGACAAAAGAAGCAATTGCCCATGCGAAAGCTGCGAAGGTTCCTATTATCGTAGCCGTTAACAAGGTTGATAAAGAAGCAGCAAATCCTGACCGTGTAATGCAGGAATTAACAGAATATGAATTAGTACCTGAAGCTTGGGGTGGAGACACTATCTTTGTACCAGTGTCAGCTTTAAATGGAACTGGAATTGATGAACTTTTAGAAATGGTATTACTTGTATCTGAAGTTGAGGAACTTAAAGCAAATCCAGATAAATTAGCTCTTGGTACAGTTATTGAAGCTCAATTAGATAAAGGTCGTGGACCAGTTGCAACCTTATTAGTTCAAGCTGGTACATTAAAAATAGGTGACCCTATTGTTGTAGGTAACACGTTTGGCCGTGTACGTGCAATGGTAAACGATTTAGGTAGACGTGTTAAAGTTGTAGGACCTTCTACACCAGTTGAAGTAACTGGTTTAAATGATGTTCCACAAGCGGGTGACCAATTTAAAGCATTCCCAGATGAAAAAACAGCTCGTTCTGTTGGTGAAACTCGAATGGTTCGTCAAAGAGAAGAGCAACTTAATGAGACATCGAGAGTTAGTCTTGATGATTTATTTAACAAAATTCAACAAGGTGAAGTAAAAGAAATCAACGTTATTATTAAAGGTGACGTACAAGGTTCAGTAGAAGCTATGAAAGGCTCACTTGAAAAAATTGATGTTGAGGGTGTGAAAGTTAAAATTATTCACACCGGTGTTGGTGCCATTGCAGAATCAGATATTATTTTAGCATCAGCTTCTAACGCAATTGTTATTGGATTTAATGTTCGTCCTGATGTTAATGCGAAGCGTACAGCAGAGCAAGAGAAAGTAGACGTTCGATTACACAGAGTTATTTACAATGCGATTGATGAGATTGAAGCGGCAATGAACGGTATGCTTGACCCAGAATTTGAAGAGAAAGTTATTGGTCAATTAGAAGTACGTACAACGTTCAAAGTTTCAAAAGTTGGTACAATTGCTGGTTCATACGTAACGGAAGGGAAAGTTACACGTGACTCTACTGTTCGTTTAATCCGTGATGGTATTGTTATTTATGAAGGTGCAATCGATGCATTAAAACGATTCAAAGATGATGCTAAGGAAGTTGCAGCAGGTTATGAATGTGGAGTGACGTTAGAGAAGTTCAATGACATCAAAGAAGGAGACATCATTGAAGCCTACGTTATGGAGGAAATCAAACGTAAATGATCGGAGCGGTCTATTGTGAATTATTGATTTATGATGCTAATTCTCTTAAGGAGAAACGGTCTGTTCTGAAGAGCATAATTACGAAGCTGAAACAGCGCTATAATGTTTCCGTCGCTGAAATTAACCATCAAAATGTTTGGCAACGTTCCGAAATCGCTATTGTAACAGTTTCTACTGATAAAGCAGTGGCAGAGAAGGAACTTCAACGAGCATTAGCACTTATAGATGGAGTGACAGAGCTAGAACGAACAGTAACGAATTATGAATGGTTATAAGTGAAATCCATTTACTTACAAATTATAAATCTAAAGTTCATAGCATTTCTTTCAATTTACTAGTAACTTAAGCACTGCAACAAGGTGAGGTGTAGATAATGAGTAATGTTCGTGCAAACCGTGTTGGTGAGCAAATGAAAAAAGAGTTAAGTGACATTATCATGCGTGAAATAAAAGACCCACGAGTTAAATTTGTCACAGTCACTGGGGTTGATGTAACAGGTGATTTACAGCAAGCAAAAGTATATATTACTGTTTTAGGTAACGATGAAGAGAAAGAAGAAACGTTAAAAGGTTTATCTAAAGCAACAGGTTTCATCCGTTCTGAAATTGGTAAAAGAATACGATTACGAAAAACACCGGAAATATTCTTTGAATTTGACCAATCTATAGAATATGGGAATCGAATTGACACTTTGATTGCTGATTTAAATAGACAATCAAAAGATAAAGAATAACGAATGAAGGATAGATAGGGGGGTACTCTTGTCTATCCTTTATCTATGGGGTAAATTATTACAGTAAACTGTTTACGGGGTGAGAATATGAATGTTACAGGAATACTCCCATTAATTAAGCCAAAAGGAATGACATCTCATGATTGTGTCTTTCGACTAAGGAAACTTTTCAATACTAAGAAAGTAGGACATACAGGTACACTTGATCCAGACGTAACAGGCGTACTTCCAATTTGCTTTGGTAGAGCAACGAAAATTGCTGAATATATGACTGATTATCCAAAAACATATATAGGTGAAGTAACATTAGGTTTTGCAACGACTACTGAGGATTCTAGTGGGGAAGTTGTAGAAGAAAGAAAAGTTGATACAGAAATTCCGTATTCAAAAGTACAATCTGTTATTGATGAATTTAAAGGGGAGATTATTCAAATCCCTCCTATGTATTCAGCTGTAAAAGTCAATGGGAAGCGACTATACCAATATGCTCGTGAAGGGAAAGAGGTTGAGCGTCCTCAAAGGAAGGTTACCATTCATAATTTAACTTTACTATCTAATAAGCTTAACTACTCGAATGATAATGCTTCTTTTTCTTTTGAAGTCCATTGTAGTAAAGGTACGTACGTTCGTACTCTTGCTGTTGATATCGGAAAAAAATTAGGTTTTCCTGCCCATATGTCAGACTTAAAACGAATCGCATCTGGCCCCTTTACAATAGATGAATGTTTTACATTTGAAGAAATCGAACAAGCATTGGAAAACGGTAAAGAAAAGGAATTATTATTAACAATTGAAGAAGCTGTTAGTCACTTCGAAAAAGTTACAGTTTCGAGAGAGCTAGAAGAAAAAATCAAGAATGGCGCTGTATTGCCATTAATTAAAGGCATAGAAGAATCTCGTTTTTCTGTTTATAATGAAGAAGGAGTTTGTATTGCTATTTATATAAAGCATCCGACAAAAGAAGGACTAATGAAACCGGAAAAAATGCTACAAATAGAGTAAAATTGTACCAACTATGAATCGAGAAGGTGATAACGATGGAAACGATTTATTTATCACACCCACTACAACTACACGATGAACAAATTAAAGAAAATGTCATGGCACTTGGCTATTTTGATGGTGTTCATATAGGTCATCAGCAAGTTATTAAAACAGCGATGGATATTGCCAAAGGGAAAAATATCCTTTGCTCAGTTATGACCTTTTCACCTCATCCTCGTGAAGTCCTTGTTAGAGACTGTCCTAAGCCGATGAACTATATCACACCTATAAGCGAAAAGAAAAATGTGATTGAAGAATTGGGCGTTGATAAACTATATATTGTTCAGTTTGATTTACCCTTTTCAAAGCTTACACCTCAGCAGTTTATTGATGATTATATTATTAAGCTTCATGTAAAGCATGTTGTTGCTGGTTTTGACTACACATATGGTTCATTAGGGAAAGGAACGATGGAGACAATCTCCTTTCATTCTAGAGGTGAGTTTGAGCATACCACGGTAGATAAAATTCAATATGCCCAGGAGAAAATTAGTTCCACTCTTATTAGAGAATTACTTTTAGAGGGGAAAGTTGAAGAGATTGAACAATATTTGGGTAGAGAGTATCGAATTGAAGGTATCGTAGTTGATGGGGAAAAGCGAGGGCGCACTATAGGATTCCCTACAGCTAATATACAATTACAGGAGAGATATATTGTACCGAAAGCAGGAGTTTATGCTGTTCAAATGTATATTGACAACGTAGCATATGATGCTGTTTGTAATATTGGTTTCAAGCCTACTTTTCATAATCAGTTGTTGGAGCCAACTATTGAAGTACATATCATTAACTTTAATGATGATATATATGGTAAAAAAATAACTGTAGTATGGAATAAATTCATTCGTAGTGAGCAAAAGTTTTCCTCAGTTGATCAACTAATTGAACAAATAGAAAAGGATAAACAAGAGGCGATAGATTTTTTTCAAATGCCTCTTGAAAAAGACTAAAAAGATAATATTTGCCCATTCCTTGCAATTTGAATAAAAAGGATGTATTATTAGGTTTGTACTTATGTACAGAGCCGTTCCTTGGCAAATCGAGTCACCGACGTTTGCTAGGTAATTGGCGATTATATTTTAAGGAGGTGAACAGGATGGCATTAACTCAAGAACGCAAAAACGAACTTATTTCTGAATTCAGAACTCATGATACTGATACTGGATCTCCAGAAGTACAGGTAGCTATCCTTACAGAGCAAATCAACACTCTAAATGAGCATTTACGTACTCATAAGAAGGATCATCACTCTCGTCGTGGTCTTTTGAAAATGGTAGGTCAACGTCGTAACTTATTAACGTACTTACGTAATAACGACGTAACTCGTTACCGTAACTTAGTTGACAAACTAGGCTTACGTCGATAATGGTAAGAGGAAAAGCGGGAATAGTCCCGCTTTTTTCTTAGCAAAAAAATGAGGAAAAAATTCTCATTTTTTATAAAAGAAATCAATTTTTCTTTTAATTTGATTATAAATAGGTAATAATAATATTAAATTGTATAACTATGTATACGAGAGGAGCACTCTTCTTTATGGAACAAGAAAAGCAAATTTTTAGTACTGATTGGGCTGGACGGACGTTAACCGTTGAAACTGGTCAGCTAGCTAAGCAAGCAAATGGTGCAGTATTAGTTCGCTATGGCGATACAGCTGTACTCTCTACTGTAACCGCATCGAAATCTCCAAAGGACTTAAATTTCTTCCCATTAACAGTTAACTACGAAGAAAGACTTTATGCAGCAGGAAAAATTCCTGGTGGTTTTATTAAACGTGAAGGTAGACCTAGTGAAACAGCAGTTTTGACTAGTCGTTTAATTGACCGTCCACTTCGTCCTCTATTTCCAGATGGTTTTCGTAATGAAGTACAAGTTATTAGTATTGTAATGAGTGTAGACCAAAATTGTTCTTCAGAAATGGCGGCAATGGTTGGTTCATCAATTGCATTAAGTATTTCTGATATTCCTTTTGATGGTCCTATTGCTGGTGTCACAGTTGGACGTATTAATAACGAATTTTTAATTAACCCGACAACTGAACAACTAGAAGAAAGTGATATTAACTTAGTAGTTGCAGGTACAAAAGAAGCCATTAACATGGTTGAAGCAGGGGCTGACCAAGTTTCTGAAGAAGTTATGTTAGAAGCGATTATGTTTGGTCATGAAGAAATTAAGCGTTTAGTTGCTTTCCAAGAAGAAATTCAAGCAGCTGTTGGCAAAGAGAAAATGGAAGTTCAGTTAAAGCAGATTGATCAAGATCTAGAAGCGAGAGTTCGTGAGCTTTCAGAAGCTGACCTAAAGCAAGCTGTACAAGTTGTAGAGAAGCATGCTAGACAAGCTGCAATTGATGCTGTAATTGAAAAGTCAGTTGAACATTTTGAAGATGACGAAGATGTCAAGCTTGATGTAGTAAAAGAAATTCTACATAAGGTTATTAAAGAGGAAGTTAGAAGACTGATTACGAAAGAGAAAGTTCGCCCAGATGGACGAGCAATCGATGAAATTCGTTCGTTAGATTCACAAGTAAAACTGTTACCACGTACTCATGGTTCTGGATTATTTACTCGTGGACAAACACAAGCACTTAGTATTTGTACATTAGGTGCTCTAGGAGACGTTCAGATTCTTGATGGCCTAGGAATTGAAGAATCCAAGCGTTTCATGCATCATTATAACTTTCCGTTATTTAGTGTTGGTGAAACTGGCCCTATTCGTGGCCCAGGTCGTCGTGAAATCGGACATGGTGCACTTGGTGAGAGAGCATTAGAACCAATTATTCCAAGTGAAGACTCTTTCCCTTACACAATTCGTTTGGTGTCTGAAGTATTAGAATCAAATGGCTCTACATCTCAGGCTAGTATTTGTGCAAGCACATTAGCGATGATGGATGCTGGAGTTCCAATTAAAGCACCTGTAGCGGGTATTGCAATGGGACTAGTAAAGCAAGATGAGTATGTAACTGTTCTTACTGATATTCAAGGAATGGAAGATGCTCTAGGGGATATGGACTTTAAAGTAGCTGGTACGAAAGATGGTATTACGGCACTTCAAATGGACATTAAAATTTCTGGAATTAACAGAGAAATATTGGTGGAAGCATTAGAGCAAGCAAAGCGTGGAAGAATGATTATTCTTGATAACATGCTAAAATCAATTGGAGAATTCCGTCCTGAGCTCTCTACTTATGCACCAAAGATTCTTACAATGAAAATTAAAGCTGACAAAATTCGTGATGTCATTGGACCAAGTGGTAAAATGATTAATAAGATCATTGAAGACACTGGTGTGAAAATTGACATTGAACAAGATGGTACGATTTATATCTCTTCTGTCGATAATGAAATGAATCTAAAAGCAAAAGGAATCATTGAAGATATTGTCCGAGAAGTAGAGGTTGGTCAAACTTATCTTGGTAAAGTCAAACGAGTTGAAAAATTTGGGGCATTCGTAGAAATCTTTAAAGGAAAAGACGGATTAGTTCATATTTCTCAGCTTGCTGAAGAACGTGTGGAGAAGGTTGAAGACGTTGTGAAAATTGGTGATGAAATTTTAGTGAAAGTAACTGAAGTTGATAATCAAGGAAGAGTAAACCTTTCACGTAAGGCTGTTTTAAAGGAACAAAAAGAAAGTTAACAGTAAGAGGCTGGAGCTTAGCCAGTCTCTTTTTTTACATCTCTTCGTTCTAACCTGTCCTATTATCGCATATTGTGATAGTACGAGGAGGTAGGAATCATGACGAAAAAAAGCGCCGTACATATCATTGTTTTTTTATTTATTGTGTTTCTTTCATATGGCACAGTACAGAACCCATATTCAGTCAATTACATAAATACGTTGAAGCAAGATAGCCTTGCTGTTTCTATAGTAACCGATGAGCTATACGAGGAAATTAAGCAGCAAGGAAAAAAGTATGAAGAAGCACCTATTGATGCAGTCGTTGATAAAGTGTGGAAAGCAATACCTGGATATAATGGGATTGAAGTAGATGTTGAAGCATCATATGAAAATATGCGAGAAAATCAGGTATTTGATAAGCAAAAACTAGTTTTTAAAGAAGTAGCACCTGAAGTTCAATTAGACGATTTACCACCAGCACCGATTTATAAAGGGAACCCTGAAAAGGAAATGGTGACTCTATTAGTAAATGTTGCTTGGGGTAATGAATATTTACCGCATATCTTAAAGGTAATGAATAATCATGATGTGAAATCAACTTTTTTTCTTGATGGTTCGTGGGTGAAAAAAAATCCGAAATTGGCTAAAATGGTATTAGAAGAGGGCCATGAAATTGGAAATCATGCGTATTCACATCCTGATATGAAACAATTAACTGCAGCGCGAGCGAGAGAAGAATTACAAAAGACAAATGAAGTGATTCACGCAACATTAGATGTTACACCAAAGTGGTTTGCACCTCCTAGTGGTAGCTTCCGTCAGGAGACAGTAGAGCTCGCTGATGAGATGAATATGAAGACAATAATGTGGAGTGTAGATACAGTGGATTGGCGAAAGCCTGAGCCTCATACAATGGTACAGAATGTATTAGGGAAAGTACACCCAGGGGCAATGATACTCATGCATCCAACATCTTCAACTGCTGCTGGACTAGAGCAGTTAATCTTAGGACTAAAATCTAAGGGCTATCAGATTGGTACAGTATCACAACTAATGGACCCGTCTCGAACTAGCTTTGGTGTAACCCGAGACTGATTAAGGGGGCAATAATTTGATACAAAAGATTGAATTACAAAATGGTTTACGAGTGTTAGTGGAAGATATTCCAACAGTTCGTTCAGTATCGATTGGTATTTGGATAGGGACTGGTTCTCGTTTTGAAAACAGTGTCGAAAATGGAGTTTCTCACTTTTTAGAGCATATGTTCTTTAAAGGAACGAAGACTAGATCAGCAGCTGATATTGCTGAATCATTTGACCGTATTGGTGGTCAAGTAAATGCTTTTACCTCTAAAGAATATACTTGTTACTATTCGAAGGTGTTAGATGAGCATGCTGATTATGCAGTAGAAGTACTAGCTGATATGTTCTTCAACTCTGTTTTTGATGAGGATGAATTAGCTAAGGAAAAAAATGTTGTTTTTGAAGAAATTAAAATGGTGGACGATACTCCTGATGATATCGTTCATGATTTATTAAGTAAGGCTGCTTATGGTGAACACGCATTAGGGTATCCAATTTTAGGTACGGTTGAAACCCTGACTGCTTTTAATGGTGATAAATTACGTGATTATATGAATCGTTTTTACACAGCAGACAATGTAGTAGTATCGATTGCTGGTAATATAAATGAGAAGCTGATAGAAACAATTAAAGAGACGTTTTCAGCTGTTAAGAGCTCAAAAGATGAAAGAAGCTTTGATGAGCCTGTCTTTTTATCTAATAAAATTTCTAGAAAGAAAGAAACAGAGCAAGCTCATTTATGTCTAGGGTATGAAGGCTTACAAATTGGCCATGATGATATTTATCCATTGGTTCTTTTAAATAATCTTCTTGGTGGAAGTATGAGTAGTCGATTATTCCAAGAGATTCGTGAAAAGAGAGGCTTAGCTTATTCGGTATTCTCTTATCATTCGTCTTACAAGGATAGTGGCATGGTCACTATTTATGCAGGTACGGCACCTGGTCAGCTAGAGGAATTGTATGAGGCAATTCAAGAAACGACAAACCGTCTAAAAGACGAAGGAATTCGTGAAAAAGAATTAATAAATGGTAAAGAGCAATTAAAGGGAAGTTTGATGCTTAGCCTAGAAAGTACGAATAGCCGTATGAGTCGTAATGGTAAAAACGAGTTATTACTAGGAAAACACCGTACCCTGGATGAACTAATTGAGCAAATTAATAAGGTAAGCTTTGATGAGGTAAATGAATTAGCAAATAGAATTTTTTCTAAGCCATTCTCAACATCTCTTATTAGTCCAACAGGTGAACTTCCAAAGGGGTTAAAATAATTTTCAAAAAATACTAATGACTCTGTCATTGGTATTTTTTTTGCTTTGTCCTCATAAAACAGTAAGAGAAGGTACTGCACCTATCGATAAGGTTACGTCTGATGCTTACGAAAACTCAATAATAGAGGGAGGATTCGGTTATGAGATTAAGTGAAATAAGTGGAAAGGAAATTATTGATTATCAAAAAGGGGCTCGACTTGGTGTGTTAGGTCAAACGGATTTAGTTATTGATGAAGAAACAGGTCGAGTCGTTTCATTTATCGTACCAACAATGAAATGGTTTGGTTTTGGAAAGAAGGAGAATGAAGTCACGGTTCATTGGGATCAAATTATAAAAATAGGTTCTGATATGATTATTATTGATGTACAAGATAAAAGTTAGAGCTCAACCATTTTGGTTGAGCTTTTTAATGCGGATAAGTGAAAGCATATTCAAAGGAGGGCAATGGCTTCGTAACTACTTTTTCAGCGAAAAGAAAACCACTTACACTGAACTTTAAACATGTATTGACTTCACGCATTGCTTTCAATAAATTCCGCTTTTTAGGTTATTTGTAATGGACAAGCATCTTCACATAATTAGTTATGGGCACATAAGGTTTATAACGGCAGTATTTATTGAAACTCGAAAAGTTATCATTTATCGAACTCATAAAATAAACCCTGTGAATTACTAAGATTATCTATAACACGTTACCTTTGCAAGCAGTTTTCCATTCTTATTCACCCATTAGGTATTTCTCACATATGCTAGTGTTGAAATCATTAAACACAGGAAACCCCTACTGAAGCTTCCTAGTTAATAAAAATAAATGATAAGAAAGGGGCCTGAAAATATGTTAACTGGAAAACATATTGTGATTATTGGTGGCGATGCCCGTCAGCTAGAGATAATACGGAAGTTGTCAACGCTAGATGCAAAGATCACAATGCTTGGTTTTGAGCAATTAGATGATGGCTTCGTTGGAGCAACAAAGAAGCAAATAGATGATGTAGATTTTAAAACTGTAGATGCGATTTTATTGCCAGTCAGTGGAACAAATCAATCAGGTGTAGTAGAAACGGTATTTTCAAATCAACCTGTAACGATTACAACAGATATGTTAAAGAAAACACCTGATCATTGCATTGTCTATACAGGTATTAGCAACGATTTTCTCAATGAATCAACTGACGAGGTAGGACGTAAACTTGTGAAATTATTAGAACGTGATGATATTGCAATCTATAATTCTATTCCTACGGTAGAAGGAACGGTCATGATGGCTATACAACATACTGATATTACAGTTCATAATGCAAACGTAGCTGTATTAGGACTTGGGAGAGTAGGTATGTCTGTAGCTAGAACGTTTGATGCCTTAGGGGCCAATGTGAAGGTAGGAGCTCAGCAATCAAAGGATTTAGCTAGAATATTTGAAATGGGGTTAACTCCTTTTCAAATTGCTGAACTAGTGGAGCAGGTTTCAGATGTTGATATTGTAATAAATACGATTCCTGCCCCTGTAATAACAGCAAATGTTATTGCTGAACTACCATCAAATGCGCTTATTATCGACTTAGCATCAAAGCCAGGTGGTACAGATTTTCGTTATGCTGAAAAAAGAGGGATTAAAGCATTGTTAGCTCCAGGGCTGCCTGGAATTGTTGCTCCGAAAACAGCTGGGCAAATTTTAGCAAATGTTCTTTCGAAATTATTAGTAGAAGATTTATAACTATGAGAGGAGGACATTTCATGTCTTTAAAAGGTAAACACATTGGGTTTGGGTTAACAGGATCTCATTGTACGTATGGTGAGGTGCTCCCTCAAATGAAAAAATTAGTCGAACTAGGTGCCAAGGTAACACCATTTGTTACTCATACAGTGAAATCAACAGATACTAAATTTGGGGATAGTGACGATTGGATTAAGCAAATCAAAGATATTACAAGTGAAGAGCTAGTTGATTCCATTGTAAAGGCTGAACCATTTGGTCCAAAAACACCACTAGATTGTATGGTGATTGCACCTTTAACAGGGGGATCAACTAGTAAATTTGCGAATGCTCTTACAGATTCTCCTGTATTAATGGCAGCTAAGGCAACCCTAAGAAATAGTAATCCAGTTGTGTTAGGGATTTCTACAAATGATGCTTTAGGCTTAAATGGGGTAAATATTATGAGGCTTATGTCAACAAAAAATATATACTTTATCCCTTTTGGGCAAGACGCTCCAGATGTAAAACCTAACTCGTTAGTAGCAAGAATGGAAGCAATTCCAGAAACAATAGAGCATGCACTACGTGGTAAGCAATATCAGCCTGTGGTAATTGAAAAATTCAGAGATTAGTCGCCATAAGGAAGTTGCGAAAAAACCTTGATTCCCTTAAAGTTTAATAGAACAGGTTGCTAATGTAATAGGTTAATTCTTTGATTATATGTTAGAATGGAACGTAATCTATAAAGTTTTTGCAGCACTATTAAACTATTGAAAGTTGAGAAGGGAGTAAGGTATATGGTACAACAAACAGGATATAACGTAGCAGTAGTAGGAGCAACAGGTGCAGTAGGTCAACAAATCTTAAAAACTCTAGAGGAAAGAAATTTCCCAGTGTCTGAGTTGAAATTACTTTCTTCAAAGCGTTCTGCAGGGAAGAAAATTGAATTTAAAGGTCAAGAGGTAACAGTTGAGGAAGCAACACCTGAAGCATTTGAAGGAGTTCAATTAGCATTATTCAGCGCAGGTGGTTCAGTATCAAAGGCTCTTGCACCAGAAGCGGCAAAACGTGGGGCAATTGTAGTTGATAATACGAGTGCATTCCGTATGGATCCGGAAATTCCACTTGTAGTGCCGGAAGTAAATGAAGAGGATCTTCATAATCATAAAGGAATTATTGCAAATCCAAACTGTTCTACAATTCAAATGGTTGTTGCTTTAGAACCTCTTCGTAAAAAATATGGTCTAAAGAAAATTATTGTTTCTACGTACCAAGCAGTATCAGGTGCAGGCTTAGGAGCAATTAATGAAATGAAAGAACAATCAAAAGCACTATTAGAGGGGCAAGAGGCAACACCAGAAATCCTTCCTTGTGGTGGAGATAAGAAGCATTATCAAATTGCTTACAATGCAATTCCTCAAATCGATGTATTTGGTGATAATGGATACACGTTTGAAGAAATGAAAATGATAAATGAAACGAAGAAAATTATGCATATGCCTGAGCTTGAAGTAGCTGCAACATGCGTACGTCTACCAGTAGAAACTGGTCACTCTGAATCTGTTTACGTTGAAACAGAAAAGGGTGGAGCAACAGTTGCTGAGCTTAAAGAACTAATGGCTTCATCTCCTGGAATTACACTTGAAGATGATACGGAAAATCAAGTTTATCCAATGGCTATTAATTGTGTAGGTAAAAACGATGTATTTGTTGGTCGTATTCGTAACGACCTAGACAAAGATAATGGTTATCATATGTGGATTGTTTCTGATAATTTATTAAAAGGAGCGGCATGGAACTCTGTTCAAATAGCTGAAAGCCTTGTTAAATTACAATTATTGAAATAAAGTAATCAAACTTAGGAAAACAAGAGAGTATGGGCCTAAGAGGACTCTGCTCTTTTGAAGCTACGCTAAGAATAGAGTGATAGGTGGGGAAAATGAATGAAGATAATCCTTTATTCATTTTCAACCACTAGCTTCTAGAACACCCTCCGCAACTACTCTTCTTCATACTATTCAATTCGCGAGTACACCCTAATCGAAGAAGAGCCATCGTTTCCTATATTCTGAACAACCTTTTAAAAGAGTAGGTGCCATAAATGAAAATAATTGTTCAAAAATTCGGCGGAACATCTGTAAAGGATGAAGATGTTCGTAAGAAAGCTGCCTCTCATGTGAAAGCTGCAGTTGATGACGGATATAAAGTAGTTGTCGTCGTATCAGCTATGGGGAGAAGTGGTGACCCCTATGCGACAGACACTTTACTAAGTCTTATTAATAAAGAGACTTCAAGTAAACGTGAACTAGATTTGCTAGTTTCCTGTGGAGAGGTTATATCCTCTGTCGTATTTACAGACCTACTATCAAGTTATGGTCTAAAGGCGACTGCTATGACGGGACCACAAGCTGGATTTAGAACGAATGAAGATTTTTCTAATGCGAAAATTGTAGAGATGGAATCAAAGCATTTACGAAATGTATTAGAAGACTTTGATGTTATTGTTGTTGCGGGATTTCAAGGTCAGTCTAAATCTGGTGAAATCACTACATTAGGTCGTGGTGGTAGTGATACATCCGCTACTGCTCTCGGTGTAGCTATTGAAGCAGAGTGGGTTGATATTTTTACAGATGTAGAAGGAGTTATGACAGCAGACCCTCGAATTGTTTCAGAGGCACGTCCACTATCATCAGTCTCCTATACAGAAATTTGTAATATGGCATACCAAGGAGCTAAGGTCATTCACCCGAGAGCGGTAGAAATTGCAATGCAAGCTAAGATACCAATTCATATACGTTCTACTTATTCAGATAATAGAGGAACGTTAGTATCGACAATGCCAAACGAAAAATCTGGTCATGAAGTACAAGAACGACCTATTACTGGAATTGCTCACTTAGCAAACATTTCTCAAATTAAAGTGTTAGCAAAAGATGGGCAATTTGATTTACAGGAGAAGGTCTTTAAAGCGATGGCTAATGAAAATATTAGTGTTGATTTTATCAATATTAATCCTTTAGGCGTAGTATATACGGTGACTGATGATTTAGCCAATCGTGCAATTGAAGTGTTAACAGAAATGGGGTATGACCCTCTAGTTACAAGACATTGTGCAAAAGTGTCTGCAGTAGGTGCAGGGATGACTGGAGTACCAGGTGTCACAGCAAAAATAGTTGCAGCATTAGCGGGAGAAAATATTCAAATATTACAATCTGCTGATTCACATACAACGATCTGGGTTTTAGTTAAAGAAGAGGACATGGTAAAATCAGTCAATGCATTGCATCAAATGTTCCAGCTTGAACAAGAATTGTGATTCAAGCTGATAGTTTATACTTTACGGGAAAACCATATCGTGTAGAGGAGTTGAACAGCAGTGAACTTTGGTCAGGTAGTAACGGCAATGGTGACTCCCTTTGATAAAGAGGGAAACATTGATTATAAGTTGACCGAGAATTTAATTGACTACTTGTTGGAGAACGGAACCGATGCCCTTGTTATTGCAGGTACAACGGGAGAATCTCCAACACTAACTACAGAAGAAAAGCTTTCGTTATTTGAATTTGTTGTGAAGCACGTTAATGGTAGAGTGCCAGTGATAGCAGGAACAGGTGGGAATAATACGGCATCATCAGTTGCCTTAACAAGAAAAGCTACTCTTCTTGGTGTCAATGGTATAATGGCAGTAACACCTTATTATAATAAGCCGTCTCAAGCTGGATTGATCGCACATTTTACTGCTATAGCAAATGCTACCCACTTACCAGTTATGCTATATAATATTCCTGGTCGTTCGGTAATAAATATGACTGCAGAAACGACAATAGAACTATCAAAGGTTAAGAATATTGTTTCTGTAAAAGAAGCAAGCGGTGATTTAGAACAAATGGCAGCTATCATAGAAGCTACCGATAGTTCTTTCACACTTTATAGTGGTGATGACCAATTAACATTACCGGCGATGTCAATTGGGGCAGATGGCATTGTTTCTGTATCAGCGCATGTGATAGGAAACGAAATTAAAGAAATGGTTACACATTTCATTAATGGAAGAACTAAAGAGGCAGCAAAGCTTCATCGTGAATTACTACCTATTATGAAGGGGATGTTTGCAGCACCGAACCCAACGTGTGTAAAAGCAGCATTAGGCTTAAAGGGTATTGATGTTGGAGGTGTAAGGCTACCTCTTGTACCGTTAACTGATGAAGAAAAAGAAATCGTTTCTCAAGTAATGAAATAATAGAGTAATTGGCGTTGTGAGCTGAAGTAATTACACTTCTAAATAGCTAAACAGGTATTTAAAGCAAAGCTCATTTAATTAAATATAGTAAAAAAACAATCAAACGAACTGTTTGATTGTTTTTTTATTCCAACGGAGGAACTTACCTCTTGTTTTCATCTAATAAGTTACGTTATACTACAAATAAGTGATTAGTTCGGGCTTAAGGTCAGTTACCAGACCATAAAATGGTAATTCCATTCCGTAAGAATCAATTATCTACTAAGGATCGTGTTTCTTTAGGTGATAGTTGTTGAATCTAGCGCCATTTCAATTCAAATAGAAACGAGCGGAGTCAGTACAGAGTGGTTTAGTTAAATAAAGTAGATATAGTGGTTATTAGGAGGAGCAAAAATTGTCAAATGAATATGTAGAAAAAATACGGGTTTTTGCCTTGGGTGGAGTCGGCGAAATAGGCAAAAATATGTATGTAGTAGAGGTTGGCGAGGATATTGTTGTTATTGACTCTGGTTTAATGTTTCCAGACGATGATATGCTCGGTATCGATATAGTCATTCCAGACGTATCTTACCTCGTTGAAAATGCTGATCGTGTTCGTGGAATCATCTTAACGCATGGACATGAAGACCATATTGGTGGTTTACCCTATGTGTTAAAGAAGCTACAAGTTCCCGTATATGGAACTAAGCTGACACTGGGATTAGTAGAAGAAAAGTTAAAAGAAGCAGGTAGTTTAAAATCTAGTACATTAAAGTTAATTGACTCTAATTCAAAAATTACAATTGGAGCAGTGAATGTATCGTTTTTCAGAACTAATCACAGCATTCCTGACTCTGTTGGAGTTTGTATTGAAACATCACAAGGTGCAATTGTGCATACTGGGGACTTTAAATTTGACCAAACTCCAGTCGATGGTAAAAGAGCTGATATAGGTAAAATGTCTGCTATTGGTGAAAAGGGAGTCCTTTGCCTACTATCAGATAGTACAAACGCTGAGCGCCCTGGTTCAACAGCTTCTGAATCAGTTATTGGACAAGGAATTTCAGAAGTTTTCCAAGAAACAGAAGGTCGTATCATTGTTACGACATTTGCCTCTAATGTCCATCGTATTCAGCAAGTAATTCATGCAGCAGCTAAAGCAAATCGTAAAGTTGCGATTATCGGTCGAAGCATGATTAAAGTGATTACAATTGCGACAAAGTTAGGGTATTTAAAAGCACCAAAGGATATATTTATAGAAGTGGATGAGGTTAATAAGTTAAAGCCTCATCAAGTAGCTATTTTAACTACTGGTAGCCAAGGTGAACCAATGTCTGCTCTTACTCGTATGGCGAAAAAAGCCCATCGTCAAATTGCGATTACAGATGAAGATACGGTTATTATTGCTGCATCACCAATACCTGGAAATGAAAAATCCGTTTCAAAAATTATTGATCAATTATATAGAATAGGTGCAGATGTTGTTTATGGACAAGCAAAAGTTCATGCATCTGGACATGGTAGTCAAGAAGAGTTAAAGCTAATGCTTAATTTAATGCAACCTAAGTATTTTATTCCGATTCATGGTGAATTCCGTATGCAATGCGCACATAAAGAATTAGGAATACAAACTGGTGTAGAGCCACAAAATATTTTCCTTATCGATAAAGGTGAGGTAGTAGAATTTACAAAAGGACAAGGTAGAAAATCAGGGAAAGTACCATCAGGTAATGTGTTAATTGATGGATTAGGTATTGGAGATGTAGGTAATATCGTTCTCCGTGACCGTCGTTTACTTTCGAAAGATGGCATACTTGTTGTTGTTGTTACATTAAACAAACAAACAGGTGACATTGTTTCAGGACCAGATATCATTTCTCGAGGTTTTGTCTACGTGCGTGAATCCGAGAAACTTTTAATAGAAGCAAATGAGTTAGTCGCTGTAACATTAAAAAAATGTGTAACTGAAAATGTAAACGAGTGGTCTTCTTTAAAGAGCAATGTTAGAGAAGTTCTAAGCCGTTTCTTGTTTGAGAAAACGAAGCGTCGCCCAATGATTCTTCCGATTATAATGGAAGTGTAATGAAATATTTAGAAAAGGAGTGCTTTTATAGCACTCCTTTTTCTTTTGAATGAAGGGAAAGGTTGTCGATCATACTATATACAGAACAGGTTATTGTTGTATGAAAAAAAGGAGGTATTATAATGAATGAACAACCGAATCAACCCGAGCAACCGAAACAACCGGCACCTCCTCAAGGAGATGGCGTACAAGGTGGTAAAAGTGACAGTCTTTTAAATAAAATTCAAGAATTAGGTCAAACAAATGTACCGGAAATGGACCAATCAAACATTCACTGCTTAACGATAATCGGTCAAATTGAGGGGCATATGCAACTGCCACCACAGAATAAAACGACGAAATATGAACATATTATTCCTCAACTTGTAGCAGCAGAACAAAATTCAAAAATTGAAGGTATGCTAATTATTTTAAATACTGTAGGTGGAGATGTTGAAGCAGGTCTAGCGATATCAGAAATGCTTGCATCTATGTCCAAGCCGACAGTTACACTTGTTTTAGGTGGTGGACACTCTATAGGTGTTCCGATTGCCGTAGCTTCTAATTATAGTTATATAGCAGGAACGGCAACGATGACAATCCATCCTGTTAGATTGACAGGTCTAGTCATCGGTGTTCCGCAAACATTTGAATACTTAGATAAAATGCAAGACCGTGTCGTTAATTTTGTTACGACTCACTCAGAAATTACCGAAGAAAAGTTCAAAGAGCTAATGTTTTCTAAAGGCAATTTAACGAGAGATATTGGAACAAATGTTGTTGGTACAGATGCTGTATCATATGGCTTAATTAATGAAGTAGGTGGAATTGGCCAAGCATTGAAAAAATTAAATGAGCTAATAGAGAAAAAAAGAAATTCAACGCCTGAAGGGGATATGATCCAATGATACTCTATACAACAGTCCCGCAAGAACTAATTTATCCTGAACAAGAAGAAAGTTTCGCTAAGCAGCAAACAATTGAAATTGCTGGGGGATTATTAGTAGTGGAGGCTGTCTCAGAAAGTGAATATAAAGTTATTCGTCTAATTAGCTCTGATCCTATGCAATACTTAAACAGTAGTTATTCTCCAGGAGCAGTCATCCCGATGAAACCTCAAATTAATATGTAACGAAAGTAAGCCAGATGTGATAGTTATTCATGTCTGGCTATTTTCATTCTCTAATTTTATTGGAATCCTCTGATTGATAGGTCAATGGAGGTTTATGTTATAATAAATGCATAAAGTTGGATGAAGTAGCTAAATACTGGCTAGAATTAAGCGTAATTGAGGTTTATGCTTATGTCATTAAATGACTGTAGTATTGTAAATAACTTGCTATAGCTATAGCTATTTGGTACTTTCCTTTTCATCTTAGAAAATAGCATAAAAAGGAGCAAGAAAAGACTTGTGACTTAAGGTAGAGGGTGGTTACATGGCAGGAAGAAAGAAAAAAAGAAAAAAATTTGAATGGAAGTCACAGTTGAAATATGAACTTATCGGATTAAGTTTGCTTATTCTCTCTGTTATTACATTCGCCCGACTTGGAAGTGTCGGTGAAGTGACAGTGAATATGTTTAGGTTATTTTTAGGGGAATGGAATATTGCATTGACGATCGGACTTTTCCTTACAGCTATGTTTATCATAGTAAAAAGGGCAGTGCCGAGTTTCTTTACTAGGAGATTGTTAGGGGTCTACTTATTAGTCTTCTCATTTTTATTATTAAGCCATTTACGACTTTTTGAAATATTAGCGGGTAGTGATGGTTTTCAAGATCAATCTGTTATACGAAACACATGGCAGATATATTGGCTATATGTACAAGGTAATCCTCCTGCATTAGGTTTAGGAGGAGGTATGATTGGAGCAATAGGTTTTGCTGTCAGTCATTTTTTATTTGATTCACTGGGTACATATTTAATATCCTTTTTTTGTTTTATTGTTTCTATCATTTTAATTACAGGTCAGTCATTAACGGAATTAATTACACGTATGTTTGGTAGAAGTTATCATTTTGTTAAACAGCTTATAGATGGTGTTGTGAATGACTTACAAAATGGTTTTGAAACAATGCAGAAAAAATGGGAAGAGCGTAAAGCAATAAGGGAACAAATGAAAGAAGTACAAAATCAAAATAATCAAGGAGATAGTCAGAATACTCCTGTACAGGTATCAACTGATGAAAATGAAGAACCTATTATTTATGATTTTACATCTCAAGCGTATGGTGATGAGAAGTCAGATGAAGTACCTTCCATAGTTGAAAGTGAATCAGCTGATATAGAAACTGATGGACAAGCCTCAACAGAACCTGAATACATAGTAGAATCAGAAGTTCAAACAAATAAAGATTATCAATTACCATCTTTTGATCTATTAAGTAATCCTAAGGCGAATGGGCAGCACTTAGAAAGGCAGAATGTATCAGCAAATGCGAGGAAATTAGAGCAAACCCTTGAAAGTTTTGGAGTTAAGGCAAAGGTGTTACAAGTTCACCTAGGACCAGCTGTGACAAAATACGAAGTCCATCCTCATGTAGGTGTAAAAGTAAGTAAAATTGTTAATTTATCAGATGATTTAGCTTTAGCATTGGCAGCAAAGGATATTCGTATTGAAGCCCCTATTCCTGGAAAATCGGCTATCGGTATTGAAGTACCGAATAAAGAAGTGGCAATTGTTACATTACGTGAAGTATTAGACTCACCACAAAACAAAAAAGATTCTGTTCTTTCTGTAGGTTTAGGGAGAGATATTTCCGGGGAGCCTGTATTAGCAGAGCTAAATAAAATGCCACATTTATTAGTAGCTGGTGCTACCGGTAGTGGTAAGAGTGTATGTATTAATGGGATTATTACTAGTATTCTCATGAAAGCGAAGCCTCATGAGGTAAAGCTTATGATGATTGACCCCAAAATGGTTGAGCTTACGATGTACAATGGTGTCCCTCATTTATTAACACCTGTTGTAACGGAACCTAAAAAAGCGTCACAAGCACTGAAGAAAGTTGTAAGTGAAATGGAACGAAGATATGACTTATTTTCACACTCAGGAACTAGGAACATTGAAGGCTATAATGAATTAATTCGACGTCAAAATGAAACGAATGAAGCCCAGCAACCATTTTTACCATTTATCGTAGTGATTGTTGATGAGCTTGCAGATTTAATGATGGTAGCTTCAGGGGATGTAGAGGATTCGATTACACGCCTAGCACAAATGGCGCGTGCTGCTGGAATTCATATGATTATTGCGACGCAACGACCTTCTGTTGATGTCATTACTGGGGTAATTAAGGCGAATATTCCTTCTCGAATTGCTTTTGGTGTATCATCTCAAATAGACTCTCGAACAATCCTAGATTCGGGTGGAGCAGAAAAGCTACTAGGAAGAGGAGACATGCTTTACTTACCAGTTGGTGCTTCAAAGCCAACACGTATTCAGGGAGCGTTTTTATCTGATGAGGAAGTAGAATCGATTGTTGACTTTGTTATTGCACAGCAAAAGGCACAGTATCAAGAAGAAATGATGCCAACAGAAGTACCTCAATCAACGAAAGAAGTTGAGGATGATTTATATTTAGATGCAGTAGATTTAGTAATGGAAATGAATACTGCAAGTGTATCAATGCTACAAAGACGTTTTAGAATTGGCTACACAAGAGCAGCAAGGTTAATTGATGAAATGGAGGCAAGAGGAATCGTAGGTCCTTATGAAGGAAGTAAACCTAGAGAAGTCCTTGTACAAAAGCCACTAGAAGAAGAAGCTTCTTCACAGTAATCTGGCAATTTTATGCTATACGTAGTAAGAACGGGAAATTATGCATATCCTAAGTAAGTAGGAAATTTGAAAGTATTGATAGAAAGTAAGAAGAAGGAGATGAGTTAATATGAAAGAACTCCAAGAGCACCATGCACAAGTCAATGGTATGAATGTACATATGGTACAAACGGATAAGTATAAAACAAACACAATTGTTTTGATGATAAAAGCTCCACTACAGAGTGAAACTGTAAGTCAAAGAGCAATTCTACCTCATATTTTACAAGGTGGTTCTGAGAAATTTCCTACTAGACAACAGATACGAAGCCAATTAGATGAGTTATACGGGGCTTCCATGTATGCTGACGTTCAGAAAAAAGGGGAAGATCATGTTATTGTCTTTCGCTTAGACGTTGCGAATGAAAACTTTATCAACGACCCAACACCTTTATTTGAAAAAGGAATGGAATTATTAGCGGATGTACTTCTTCACCCGAAGTTAGATGGTCAAGGCTTTGCCCAAACAGTTGTTGAAAGTGAAAAACGTTCATTGAAGCAACGTATCCAGGCAATTTATGATGATAAAATGCGCTATGCTAATATGAGAATTACTGAAGAAATGTGCAAAAATGAGCCATTTGGTTTACTTGTGTATGGGAAAGAAGACGGTGTAGACACTTTGACTTCAGAAAGTCTGTACTCTTACTATCAAAACATGCTTATAGAAGATGAAATTGACTTATACGTCATTGGTGATTTAAATCAAGAGAAAATAAAGCAAACGATTAGTTCACAGTTTAACTTTACTATTGAAAGAGCACCAAAGAAAAAAGTTCATGAGATAACCAATCAGCCAATACCGTCTGAAGAGAAAGTTGTCTTTGATGAGCAAGACGTTAAACAAGGGAAATTGCATATTGGCTATAGAACGTACACAACGTACAGTGATAAAGAATATTATGCTTTGCAAGTCATGAATGGATTATACGGTGGCTTCTCACATTCAAAATTATTCTTAAATGTTCGCGAAAAAGAAAGCCTAGCTTATTATGCAGCTTCTCGCTACGAGAGTCACAAGGGGATTTTAATGGTGATGAGTGGCATCGAATTTACTAATTACGATAAAGCAGTTCGTATCATAAAAGAACAAATGGAAGCGATGCGTAACGGAGAGTTTACTGAGGATGAAATTAATCAAACGAAAGCGATGATAAAAAATCAGTTACTAGAAACAGTGGATGTAGCGAAAGCATATATCGAACTTCTTTATCATAATGTTGTATCTGGAAAAGAGCGAACAGTAGAAGAGTGGTTACAAGGGATTGATGCTGTAACGAAAGAGGAAATGGTTGCCGTAGCGAATAAACTAAAATTAGACACAATTTATTTCTTAAAAGGCAAGGAGGTAGTTTAATGGTAAACAAAATTGATTTTGAACAATTAAAAGAAACACTTTATCATGAAACATTAGATAATGGATTATCAGTATACGTCCTTCCAAAGCAAGGATTTAATAAAACATATGCTACATTTACAACAAAATATGGTTCCGTTGATAACCATTTTGTTCCACTAGGTGAAAATGAGCCAGTTAAGGTGCCCGATGGAATTGCCCATTTTTTAGAGCATAAAATGTTCGAAGATGAAGAAGGAGATGTTTTCCAGGATTTCAGTAAGCAAGGTGCATCGGCTAACGCATTCACTAGTTTTACAAGAACTGCTTATCTTTTTTCAAGTACAACAAATGTAGAAAAGAACTTAGAAACGTTACTAGACTTTGTTCAGCATCCATATTTTACAGAGGACAGTGTTGAAAAGGAAAAAGGGATTATCGGTCAAGAAATTAACATGTATGATGATAATCCTGATTGGCGTGTCTATTTTGGAGCTATTGAAAATATGTACAAAAACCATCCTGTTAAAATCGATATTGCCGGTACGATCGATTCAATTTCCAAAATAACAAAAGATATGCTCTATCAATGCTACGAGACTTTCTATCATCCAAGTAACATGGTGCTTTTCATTGTTGGACCTCAAGACCCAGAGGAAGTTATGAAGTTAGTGAGAGAAAATCAGGGTAAGAAAGAATTTAAAGCACCTACAGACATTCAAAGATTCTTTGATGAGGAACCAAGTGAAGTAGCTAAGAAAAAAGAAGTACTACACATGAGTGTGCAAACACCAAAGTGCTTAGTGGGCTTTAAAGAGAAGGACCCGACAAGAAGTGGAGAAGAGTTATTAGAAAGGGAGCTATCGATTAATATCTTACTCGATATTATGTTTGGACAAAGTACATCTAATTACCAAGCTCTATATGATGAGGGGATTATTGATGATACATTCTCATTTGATCACTCAGCAGAGTATGGATTTGGATTCTCTATTTTAGGTGGAGATACGAAATATCCTGATAAATTGGCAAATAAAATTGAAGAAATGGTTACAAAATTTTTATCTGAACCTTTAGATGAAAGCATGGTTGAGCAAGTAAGAAAGAAGAAGATAGGTTCTTTTTTACGTTCTTTGAATTCACCAGAATATATAGCAAATCAATTTACACGTTATCAGTTTAATGACATGAACCTATTTGATGTAGTACCAGTATTAGAGGGTATTACAACAGATTCTTTAACAAATGTACTTAAAGACCATTTTGACTTTGATCGCTATACAGTATTCCAGGTTAAACCTGAAGGGTATACAGAGGATTTGAAGTGAGTAAGTGGGCACTAGTAACTGGTGCAAGTGGAGACATCGGAGCAGCTATTGCTATGCAATTAGCTGCTCAAGGTTTTTCTCTTTATTTGCATTACCATAAAAATGAACAAAGTGTTCTTGAACTGCAAGAAAGGTGTAATGAACACAATATCGGAACATACCTTGTACAATCAGATTTATCTACTCCAACAGGACCCAACGAGCTACTCAAGCAGATAACAAATCCAGTTGAAGTGATTATTCATAACAGTGGTAATAGCTATTTTGGGTTATTAACGGATATGAAGGATGAAGAAATCATGTCGATGATTCAACTCCACTTAACAAGTCCTATACAACTTACGAAAGCCCTTCTACCGAGTATGATTACCAATCATAGTGGAAAGGTAATTGTTATTTCCTCTATTTGGGGTCTAACTGGAGCTTCGTGTGAAGTTGTTTATTCAACAGTAAAAGGTGGATTGAATTCTTTTGTCAAAGCTTTATCGAAAGAAGTAGCACCGTCTAATTTGTACATAAACGGGATAGCTCCAGGAGCGATTGATACGAAAATGCTCTCGAGCTACACTGAGGAAGATTTACGTGAATTAGCAGATGAAATACCAATGGGACGCTTTGGTTCCCCAGATGAGGTAGCAAATGTCGTATCATTTTTAACATCAGAAAAATCTACATACATAAATGGTCAAATCATTTCCGTAAATGGGGCATGGTATTGTTGATGCAGTTGAAAATGGTTTGTATATTTTCAAGCGTTTTTTGTAAAAATAACACTGTATCACACATTAAGGAGGGAACAATCCATGTCTGTATTAGATAATTGGAATCAATGGAAAGATTTCTTAGGTGACAGACTTTCCCAAGCAGAGCAGGAAGGAATGACACAAAATGTTGTTTCTGATGTTGCTTATCAAGTTGGTGAATACTTAGCGCAACAAGTTGAGCCAAAAAATGAACAAGAACGTGTTCTAAGAGAGCTATGGGCGGTTGCTTCAGAACAAGAGCAGCATGCAATAGCTAACATGATGGTGAAGCTAGTTCAAAATAACTAAGTTAACCTTCTTATAAGGGTGTCGCATGATAGCGGCACTCTTATTTTAAATAAATTCCTCTGGTTAATAATATGGAAACCTCCAATTTTTTTCAAAAAAAACTTTTCATTAAAAAAAAGATCATATATCATAGAAAAAAAGGTTTTTTTGTCAATACATAGAATACATATAATAAGGTAGAATATTTCTTCATCAATTTACTTTTTGTTAGGACAATTTTTAAAAGCTTACGCAACTTACATAAGGGGAGACGGTAGTATGAAAGAATGGTATTTAGAATATCAAATACATAAAAATCGTCCTGGTTTATTAGGGGATATTGCGTCTTTACTTGGTATGCTTTCAATTAATATTGTTACGATAAATGGTGTAGAAGATATGCGGCGTGGTATGTTAATTCGCAGCAAAAGTGATGATCAAATTGAGCGTTTTAGAGCAATTTTGGAAACGATTGATAACATTACAGTAAGAAAGTTACGCGAACCACGTCTTCGTGATCGATTGGCCATTCGTCATGGACGTTATATTGAAAGAGATGCTGATGATAGAAAGACCTTTCGATTTGTAAGAAAAGAGTTAGGGATACTAGTTGATTTTATGGCTGAAATTTTCAAAAAAGAAGGTCATTATTTAGTTGGTATTCGTGGGATGCCACGTGTTGGAAAAACAGAATCAGTTGTTGCTGCAAGCGTTTGTGCGAATAAGCGTTGGTCGTTTATTTCGTCCACATTATTGCGTCAAACAATACGCAGTCAGCTTGCTGAGGATGAATTAGGAGAAGGTCATATTTACATCCTTGATGGGATTGTTTCAACAATGAGAGCAACTGAAAAGCACAGAATGCTTGTGAACGATATTATGAAGCTTCCAGTGGTGAAAGTAGTGGAGCATCCTGATATTTTTATTCGTGAAACTGACTATTCAATGGATGACTTTGACTGTATTATTGAGTTACGAAATGATGAATCGGAAGAAATTAGCTATGATGTAATTGAATCTGGCTTCTCATCATTCGACATTAGCTAAGTTGGTAGGTGGTTTTTTTGTCAGAGTTAGGACAACGTTTAAAGAAAGCTAGAGATGAAAAAGGGATAAGCTTAGAGGAATTACAAAAGGTTACAAAAATCCAAAAAAGATATTTACAAGCGATCGAGGAAGGTCGATTTGAAGTATTGCCTGGAAAATTTTATGCCCGTGCTTTTGTGAAAAACTATGCAGAAGCTGTTAACCTTGATCCTGAACAATTATTTGAAGAACATCATTCAGAGCTACCAAACCCTCAGAAAGGGGGAAGTGAGCTTCCTTCTAGAGCACAAAGGACGAATGCTGCGGTTAGGTCAACAAATACAAAGCTAGCTCCGTTTTTGCCAGCTATCATCGCAGTTGTGTTTATATTAGTAGTTGGGATAGGAGCGTGGCTTATGCTTCAATCTAGTGGTGGAGAAGAAGCAGAAGGGGTTTCCCCAGACGAACAGGAGCAAACAATCGATGCAGAGATTGGTGAAGAAATCCCTGTAGAAGAACCTCAGGAGCCGATTGAAGAAATTCCGACTGGAGATGAGGTTCCTATAGAGGAACCAGTGGAGGAAGAACCAATTGAAGAGCCTCAACATGAGCTAACATTTGTGGAATCTAGTGGAAATACATCCTCCTATGAGCTTACAGGTACTGATGAATTTTCAGTTGTTATTAATTTCACAGGTCGTAGTTATGTAGGTATTAAAAATACTAAAGGGAAATCTTTCTATGCTTCAGAGGTAACCGCAGAAGACGAACTTACTTATGACTTTAGTGAGGAAGAAGGAATTGAATTTAATTTTGGTGCATCGAATTTTGTTGAAATGACAATTAATGGTGAAGAATTTTCGTTTCCATTAGACATCGTACACCAAAAAGTTTCCGTTTCGTTTAACCTTTCTAATTAAAAGTAATTATAGTTGTAAAAGCCCGCTATGAAGATTTATTCATAGCGGGTTTTAAATGCGTAAATTTCAAAGGGTAAATCATATGTCAGAATGTTTTTACTTTAGTAAAAAGCTAGAACAGTTTTAGATAAGTTATTTTTAACGGTATGAAACGTATGGTACAATAAGTATATCTTGGCAAACTACATATATATATGAAGTGAAAGGATGAATTCATATGGCAAAGGAACACTCTTTTGATATAGTATCTGAAGTTGACCTACAAGAGGTAGATAATGCAATCAATCAAGCTATAAAAGAAATCACAACGAGATATGACTTTAAAGGTTCAAAAAGCTCGATCGAGCGAACGGGGAATGAGCAAATCACATTAATTTCTGATGATGAGTATAAGCTTGACAGTGTCATCGATGTTTTAAAGACAAAGTTTATCAAACGCGGATTGTCGCAAAAATCTATGGATTTTGGTAAAATTGAAAAGTCCTCAGGGCAAACAGTTAGACAAGTAATCACATTAGTTTCAGGATTAAATAGTGACCGAGCGAAACATATCACAAAGTTAGTGAAAGAGTCTAAGCTTAAAGTTAAGGCTCAAATCCAAAACGAACAAGTTCGTGTAACTGCAAAAAGCATTGATGATTTACAGTCAGTCATACAATTAATTAAAGAGCAAAACTTTGAATTTCCTGTTCAATTTTCAAATATGAGATAGACTTCCCTTATGTTTCAACATGGATATAAGTAAGGGTTAATTAGGGAGGACACTGTGAATTTACCAAATAAGATAACAATCTCGAGGATATTATTAATCCCAGTATTAATGATATTCTTCTTAGCCCCGATTGATTTAGGGAAGATATTTATTGGTGTTGAGCTTCCTACAACACATTTTATAGGTGCGATTATTTTTATAGTAGCAGCTATTACTGACGGACTTGATGGCTATTACGCAAGACGTTTTAATCTTGTCACTAATTTTGGGAAATTTTTAGATCCGCTAGCGGATAAGTTATTAATCACCGCTGGGCTAATTGTTTTGGTTGAACTGCAAATGTTAGCCGCGTGGATTGCAATTGTGATAATTAGTAGAGAGTTCGCAGTTACAGGAATTCGTTTAATAGCTGCAGCAGATGGGTCTGTTATTGCAGCTAGTCCATTAGGTAAAATTAAAACGATTACTCAAATAATTGGTATTTCAGCCTTGATGTTGTATAATTTCCCATTTGGTGCAATCGGCTTTCCTTTTGCAGAAATAATGATTTGGGTAGCAACTGTGATGACAATCATCTCAGGAATTGATTATTTTATTAAAAATAAGCATGTTTTGTTTAATTCAGTTTCGTAGAAATGAAAAATTTACACTTATTGAGGTGTTTTCATGAATGCTGAAATTATTGCAGTTGGTTCAGAATTATTGTTAGGCCAAATAGTAAATACAAATGCCTCTTTTATTTCCAAGGAGCTAGCAGACAAAGGGATTAATGTATATTACCAAACGGTTGTAGGTGATAATGCAAGCAGGCTAAAGGAAGCAATAGTAACAGCTCAGTCTCGTGCTAACTTAATTATCTTAAGTGGAGGGCTTGGACCAACACAGGATGATTTAACAAAAGAGACTGTAGCACAGCTTGTTAATCGTGATTTACAGTATGATGAGGTAGCATTAGAAAAGATTGAACAGTACTTTCAACAACTTGGTAGAGCGATGTCAGAAAATAACAAAAAGCAAGCTTTAGTAATTGAAGAGGCGGACGTTTTAATTAATGAGAATGGTATGGCACCAGGAATGGCGTTTGTTAACGATTCGATTACTTATATGCTATTACCAGGCCCCCCTAAAGAACTAGAACCAATGTTTGCCCAATATGGTATTAACTATTTAATGAAGCATAAAGAAGATAATTTTTTTCTCCGTTCAAGGGTTTTACGTTTTTTTGGAATTGGAGAATCACAGCTTGAGCATATATTAGTAGATATTATAGAAGCCCAATCGAATCCAACGATTGCACCTCTAGCTGGAGACGGTGAGGTTACATTGCGATTAACTGTTAAACATACTGATGAAAATGAAGCAGTTAATCTATTAGACGAAGTTGAAGGGAAAATAGTTGAACGGGTAGGCAAGTACTTATATGGTTATGACGATACAAGCTTATTTGAACAACTACTTCATACGTTACAAAAAAATAATCTAACAATGGCGTCTGCTGAAAGCCTAACTGGTGGAATGTTTAGTGAAAATATAACATCCATTTCTGGAGCTTCCTCGGTTTTTCCAGGAGGAATTGTTAGCTATGGTACCGAAATTAAGAAAAAATTACTCCAAGTACATACTAAAACAATAGAAAACTATGGTGTTGTTAGTGAACAATGTGCAAATGAAATGGCTGAAGCAGTAAAGACCAACTTCGGTACTACTATCGGTATTAGCTTTACTGGTGTTGCAGGTCCGACAAGACAAGAAGGGAAAGACATAGGAACTGTATTTATCGGGATTGCAATGGAAGATAAGGAAACAATGGTTTTTACGCTTAAGTTAGCTGGTACAAGGGAACAGATTCGTGAGCGAGCTGTTAAGTTTGGATGCTACTACTTATTGAAAGAATTGAAAAGGTGGAATTTAATAGGATGAGTTATTTTAAAGATTTTCAAGTATCAGAGGATATTAAAAAAGCAATTTTGGATATGGGTTTTGAAGAGCCATCTCCAATTCAAGAAAAAGTTATTCCTGTCATTTTAGATGGTGGAGATGTCATCGGGCAAGCTCAAACAGGAACTGGAAAAACAGCAGCATTTGGTATACCGGTAATTGACAAAGTTGATATTAAAGATACTCGTAACGTTCAAGCGTTAATTTTAACACCTACGAGAGAGCTAGCAATTCAAGTATCTGGTGAACTACAAAAGCTTTCAAAGTATAAAAAAGTTCGTGCATTACCAATTTACGGAGGCCAACAAATTGGACATCAAATCCGTGCATTAAAACAAGGGGTACAAGTAGTTATTGGTACTCCTGGGCGTATCATCGACCATTTACGTCGTAACACACTTAAGCTAGATCGTGTTCATACAGTTGTACTTGATGAAGCGGATGAGATGCTAGATATGGGATTTGTTGATGATATTGAATCAATCTTGAAGCAAGTCAATGTTGAAAGACAAACGATGCTATTCTCAGCAACAATGCCTCCTGCGATTAAAAAGCTATCTCATAAATACATGAATACACCAAAGATTGTATCCATTAATCGTGGAGAAGTAACAGCACCTTCTATTAACCAAATGTATTTTAAAGTATTAGAAAGAAATAAGCTTGATTCACTTTGCAGAATCATTGATAGTGAAGAAATTGATTTAGGGATTCTTTTCTGTCGCACGAAAAAAGGTGTAGCAGAATTAACGGAAGCTTTACAGGCAAGAGGTTACATTGCTGATGGATTACATGGAGATTTAACACAATCACAACGTGATAGCGTTATGAAAAAATTCCGTGATTCAACAATTGAATTTTTAATTGCAACTGATGTAGCGGCAAGAGGAATTGATGTTGATAATGTAAGCCATGTTATTAACTATGATATTCCACAAGATCCTGAAAGCTATGTTCATCGTATTGGACGTACAGGACGAGCTGGTCGTCAGGGGTTAGCCTTAACTCTTGTGACACCTAGAGAAATGAAGCATCTTCGTTCAATTGAATCAGAAATTAAAATGTCGATCCCTTCACAAAATGTACCAACGTTTGAAGAAGTGATGGAAAAACAACAATCATCTTGGAAGAAGCAAATAGAGTCTACAATTCAAGATGAGAAAAACATGGCTTTATTTGAACCGTTAGTGAAAGAAGTAATGGAGAATCATCCTCCAGAGAAAATCATCAATGCACTATTACAAATGACGTTCTCTACTGATAACAACTTTGAAGACGATGGATATAACTTCGGAGAAACTGGTGGAGCAAAAGGTATGGTTCGTTTCTTTATCAATGTTGGTAGAAATGTAAACATGACACCCAAAGTTTTAATTGATGAAATTTCTGAACTTGTTGGTATTCCAGGAAAAACAATTGGAAGAATTGACATTTTTGATAAGTTTACTTTTATTGAAGTACCAGAAGAAGCTGCACCATTTGTCTATGAAGCTCTAAGATACTCACGCATTAATGGAATAAGAGTCAATCTTGAGCCGGCAAAGCCTCGTCCGAAGCGTGAAAGAAGACCAACGAAACAATCATAATCCTCAATTAATTAATATCAAGATGCCCCAAATGTGTTACTCTGACCTTTTGGGACATTCTCTTATGCAATGCAGGTAGAAGCTACATGTAGTATAGTTTTGAAGTGGAACTCAGTAGCTTCTTTTGCATTGTCTATTAATCCCTTTAGAGACTCCACAATGCCCTACAACTATTTCCATAAAAAAGCGAATAAATGTTCGTTAAAACTATTGGCAAATGATAAAAAAAGAGATATGATATGAATAAGACAAGTATTAATACTTACTCATATTTACTTAGATTTATATAAACTTATATTCATAATGTATTTAATATAGAGGAGAGATGTTAGAAGATGAGCGATCGTAAAGCGGCATTAGATATGGCACTAAGACAAATTGAAAAGCAATTTGGTAAAGGTTCAATTATGAAATTAGGTGAACAAACAGAAAGAAGGGTATCTACAGTATCTAGTGGAGCGTTAGCGTTAGATATAGCTCTTGGTGTAGGTGGTTACCCAAGAGGTCGTATCGTTGAAGTTTATGGGCCAGAATCATCAGGTAAAACAACAGTAGCTCTTCATGCCATTGCAGAGGTACAAAGAAATGGTGGACAAGCTGCATTTATAGATGCTGAGCATGCACTTGATCCAGATTATGCTGAAAAACTTGGTGTAAATATTGACGAACTTCTATTATCTCAACCAGATACTGGGGAGCAGGCATTAGAAATTGCTGAGGCTCTAGTACGAAGTGGTGCAGTAGATATTATCGTTGTAGATAGTGTCGCGGCACTTGTTCCAAAAGCAGAGATTGAAGGGGAAATGGGAGACGCACATGTAGGTTTACAAGCTCGTCTAATGTCACAAGCGTTACGTAAGCTTTCAGGTGCAATTAATAAATCTAAAACACTAGCAATCTTCATTAACCAAATTCGTGAAAAGGTTGGAGTTATGTTTGGGAACCCTGAAATAACTCCAGGTGGACGAGCGTTAAAATTCTATTCTTCTGTACGTTTAGAAGTAAGGAGAGCAGAAACTTTAAAGCAAGGTAATGACATGGTTGGTAACAAGACAAAGATTAAAGTCGTGAAGAATAAGGTAGCACCTCCATTTAAGGTTGCAGAAGTAGATATTATGTATGGAGAAGGGATTTCTCGTGAAGGTTCTATCTTAGATATTGCTTCTGAACTTGATATCGTTCAAAAGAGTGGTGCTTGGTATTCATTTAATGAGGAACGCTTAGGACAAGGTAGAGAAAATTCTAAACAATTTTTAAAGGAAAATACTGATATTACATCTACAATTGAGCGTCAAATACGTGATCATTACGGCTTAAATGGTGAAATTTTAGTAGATGCACCATCTGAAGACGCTGAAGATGAACTACCTCTAGACTTAAAATAATAGCATGATAAGAATAAGCACCTAGATAATGGGTGCTTATTCTCTTATGAAAACATTACTATAAAGGAGTGGGGTAAGAGGTGAAATTTTTATACTTTACAGATACACATATTCGTGGAACAACCCCAAAAAATCGTTTAGATACATTTTCTGAAACGTTAAAAAAGAAGATAGAAGAAATTATTTCTATCGGAAATAGAGAAAAAGTTGATGTTTTCTTACATGGAGGAGATGTGTTTGACAGACCAGATATTTCTCCTAATATAGTTGGACAGTTTGCAAAAATATTTCGACAGGCAGAAGCACCGATTATTGCGATATCAGGGAACCATGACACGTTTGGACATAACCCTGATACAATAACACGTACGATGCTAGGTCTACTTGACGCATTTGGGATTATGAAGGTAATAGATCAAGAAAATCCTGTTGTAATAGAGAAGAATGGGGTCGTTGTTCAAATTTCAGGACAACCTTATCACTATGATCTAGACCAAAGGGATGTGAAACTTGATTACTACCCTGAAAATAAACATAATGCAGATATTTGCATTCATATGGTTCATAGCATGCTTGTGGAGAAGGCATTACCAGAAGGGATTCCACATACATTAGTTGACCATATTTGGACAACTACCGCAGATGTTGTTTTAACTGGACACTTCCACGGAGGCTTTGGTATTAAAGAAAATCAAGGGAAATTTATTTGTAACCCAGGTGCTATAGCACGGGTAAATAATCATTGGTCTGAAATTAGCCGTTTGCCAACCATAATCCTCGGTGAGATTACAAATGAAAAAAAGATTATTCTTAAACAACAAGTATTAACGGTAGCTGAAAAAGGGGAAGAAGTATTGGACCGTAGCTTCCTAGAAAAGGCTGTATTTAAAGAAGAGAAATTAACTGCTTTTATTCAACAAGTAAAGGAACAAAATGAATTCCAAGCATTAAGAGTCAATGACATAATAGATGAAATAGCTTCGATGTCCAATGTAGAAGAAGAGGTTCGTAAAGAAGCTCTTCGTAGAATTTCAATGGTCGAGGAAATGTGGGAGGGGAGAGAAGATGAATACGATTAAGTCAGTAAGGCTAGAAAATTTTCAGTCTCATCTTGATACTAGGATGGAATTTGATAATGGTTTGAATGTCATCGTTGGTCAATCTGATAGTGGAAAAACAGCAATATTACGAGGGATTCGCTGGGCTTTATTTAATCAACCTAGAGGCACGGACATGATGCGAGTAGGTGCTGATTTTATAAGGGTAACAATTACACTTTCGACAAATGTAAAAATTGTTAGAGAAAGAACAGCATCTAAAAACCGTTATATTATAAAAAAGCCTGATATAGAAGATTTAGTATTAGAAGGCTTTGGAGTACATGTTCCTGAAGAAGTCTTAGAGGCACATGGTATTAGAACGTTACGTGTAGACCGTGATCATGAGCTTTCACTTCATATTGCGGGACAATTGGATGGACCTTTTTTATTAGAACAGACAGCGACGGTCAGGGCAAAGGCTATTGGCCGAATTAGTGGTGCTCACTTTTTGGACATGGCTTTTCGAGAGACTGCGAAGGATGTTTCAAAGTTACAACAATCGATTAAGTTCCATGAAGATGAAATTACAAAAACGAAAGAAAAGCTCATACCATTTGAAACACTGGATGAAAAGAAAAAATCTCTAGAACAATCAGAAGCTAACCTTTTAGAACTAAAACGTAAGCAAACACGGAGCGAAGAACTAAAGAAGCTCCAACAAATGATTTATGAAAATCAAGGGAAACAAGATAAGTTAAAGGAGTTTCAAACAACACTATCTGATATTTCTATGTGGGAAGCAAGCTACCAAAAGTTAACAAATGAATTTGAGAGAGTAAGAAATTATCGTCAAAAGAAGAGGCAACAAGATGAGCTTGAAAAGGCAATAAATAAGTGTAAAGAATGGATTGAAAAAACGTCACTTGTTACTAAAGCTCAAGAGAGTATTCAGAAGTTAAAACAACAAGTAGAGAGACTTCAACTATTAAAGGTAAAGGAAAAACAATACGTTGAGTTAACAAAATCTTCTAATCGAGCTAACACTATACTAGAAAAGACAAGTTTTGCTAAGAAAGAAAATGATTTTCATTGGAATTGGATCGAAGAAGGAAGCGAAAAGCTGAGAAAGTTAGAGGATACTAAGGTACGTTATACCAATTTACTTAAGGAAAAAGAACGCTACTCAAATGCATTAGATAATCTTAAGGGCATTGACCAGGTAAAAGAGAATAGTAATAAGCTTGAGGAAGGGTATCATCGATACACTAGCTTTATTTCGTTACGCTCAAATATGAATGAATTAAAGAGAAGAATAAAAGAAGGTAAAGAATTTGTTCAACAAAAAGTAACTGAAGAGCAAGAGTTTAGTAGACAGTATGAATCTTATCTAATAGAGCATCGTACTTGCCCAACATGTGGTGGGATAGTAGATGCAAATGAGGTTAAGAAGCTATTAAAATAAATGAATTGCAAACATATATTATATTTCTATAGGAGTGACAATCATATGAAACATGTAGAAACAGATCTTGTACAAATTAAAGAGGCAATCGATAAAGCAAAGGATATGAGGTATAGAGCAGAAGCGAAATTGGAAGAATTAGAGAACCAAATGCAACGTCTCCTTGAGGAATTACACGAACTTGGAGTTGAGCCACAACAGTTAGAAGTGGAGATAGAACGTCTAGAGAAAGAAATTCAACAAGGTCTAGAGAAAACATGGGCAATGATCCCAAAGGAATTGGTTAAGGGAAATGACTAGTTTTAAAGAAGAAATAAATTCTTTAGAAGAATCGTTACAACGTAAAAGAGATGAATGGGTTCGTCTAGATGCTAATCGCCAACTGCTGTTAGCTGAACTAGAGGAGAAGGAAAAGGCACTACAGGAGTATGAAGATACAAAGGATGTTTATGAAAAGACACGAATACTTTTACAACAGTCAGCTGAATACGCACGTGAACAAGCAAAGCAACAGATTGAAACTCTTGTAACAAATGCGCTTCAATATATTTTTGGACCATTGTTTCAGTTTCAAATTGAAATTGAACAACACGGTAATAAACCTGTCGCAGAGTTTTATGTAGTTTCTGATTATGAAGGTACTAAGATTAAGACGAAGCCACAAGAGGCTCGTGGTGGTGGAGTAGTAGATATTGTTACACTTGCATTACGTGTAGCTATTATTGAAACTGTTCAACCTAAAATGAACGGTCCAATTCTATTAGATGAGCCAGGAAAACATGTTTCAGGTGAGTATATTCATTTTCTATATGAATTTTTAAAATCGTTAAGCACAATGTTTAATAGACAAATTATTATGATTACGCATAATCACCATTTAGCAGAGTCTGGGGATCGCTCTTATGAAGTAGATATTCGGGATGGAGTAAGTGAAGTATCTGTTACTGACAACACTTGACAATAAAAATAAGCAACTATACAATAAAAAAGAATAATCTTTTAAATTATCCCGTTCTAGTACGTTGGATGTCTTTAATTACTATAGAGGTATAAATACTGAAGACGTAAAGAACATGATAAGCGACTAACCATAAATTTGGGGAGTCTACTGATTTTTAAGCAAGTCTTCTTTAAAAATTGATGAGTTAAGGAAAAATGATCATCTCTTAATTAAAGTATGACAAAATGAATGTTTTAACCAACAATAAGATAGCAAGAGGAGGTGAAAGAGTATGGATAATATCCTAGTCATCTCCATTTTGCTTGTTGTCTCTGCAGCGATTGGTGCAGTTGTTGGATATCTTGTTAGAAAATCCATTGCTGAAGCAAAAATTTCCAGTGCAGAACATGCTGCGAAACAAATTGTTGAAGATGCAAAGCGTGAAGCTGAAGCTAGTAAGAAGGAAGGCATCCTTGAAGTGAAGGATGAAGTTCATAAATTACGTACGGAAGCTGAACGTGAGGTTCGTGAACGACGAAATGAGATTCAAAAACAAGAGAATCGTTTGGTACAGAAAGAAGAGATCCTTGACCGAAAAAGTGAAACCTTAGATAAGAAAGAGGAATCATTGGATAAGAGAGAGGAGTCTCTCACCAAAAAACAACGACAAATTGAAGAGATGGATAGCAAAGTGGAGGAAATCTTGAACCAGCACAAGGTAGAGCTAGAGCGGATTTCAGGATTTTCACGAGAAGAAGCCAGAGATGCTATTCGTACCGAAGTTGAGCAAGAGCTTGCTCATGAAACAGCAGTACGAATTAAGGAAAGTGTGGCTAGAGCGAAAGAAGAGGCAGATAAGAAAGCGAAAGAAATTCTTTCACTTGCCATTCAACGTTGCTCAGCCGATCATGTAGCTGAAACAACAGTTTCAGTTGTAAGCTTGCCTAACGATGAGATGAAAGGTCGAATCATTGGACGTGAGGGACGAAATATTCGTGCTTTAGAAACGTTGACAGGTATTGATTTAATTATTGATGATACACCTGAGGCAGTTATTTTATCAGGCTTTGATCCAATTCGTCGTGAAATCGCTAGAACTGCATTAGAGAAACTTGTTCAAGACGGACGAATTCATCCAGCTCGAATTGAAGAAATGGTGGATAAATCTCGTCGTGAAGTAGATGAGGCAATCCGTGAATATGGTGAACAAACAACCTTTGAAATGGGTATACATGGCTTACATCCAGATTTAATTAAGATTTTAGGTCGACTTAAATTTAGAACAAGCTATGGTCAGAATGTACTTAAACATTCAATGGAAGTTGCATACTTAACTGGGTTAATGGCTTCTGAATTAGGTGAAGACGTTCAATTAGCTAGAAGAGCGGGACTTCTTCATGATATTGGGAAAGCAATTGACCATGAGGTAGAAGGAAGCCATGTAGAGATTGGTGTTGAATTAGCTACGAAATACAAGGAACATCCGGTAGTTATTAATAGTATTGCTTCTCACCACGGTGATTCAGAAGCAACGTCCATTATTTCTACACTAGTAGCTGCAGCAGATGCGTTATCAGCTGCTAGACCTGGTGCTAGAAGAGAAACTCTTGAAACATATATTCGCCGTTTAGAAAAGTTAGAGGAAATCTCTGAATCATTCGAAGGCGTTGAGAAAACATATGCAATTCAAGCTGGACGAGAAGTTCGTATTATGGTGAAACCCGATATAGTTGATGATGCATTAGCTCATAAACTTGCGAGGGATATCACAAAGAAAATTGAAGATGAACTTGACTATCCTGGTCACATTCGGGTAACCGTAATCCGTGAAACAAGAGCAGTCGAGTACGCGAAATAAAGTGGTTTTCAACCACTTTATTTTTTTTCAAATTTTTAAAGCTGTTATTATATATTAATATAACTTTAATAGAGGTAATTGAATCATAAATTATTTTTTACTATGATTAAGTAGATTTCAATTTGAAAAGGAGTTTGGAAATGAAAATATTATTTATTGGAGACGTAGTTGGCTCTCCAGGAAGAAAGATGGTAGATGCATACCTACCAAGACTAAAAAAGAAATACAAGCCTGCTATGACCATTATAAATGGCGAAAATGCAGCTAGTGGAAAAGGAATTACAGAGAAAATTTATAAAGGCTTTTTATCAGCTGGTGCACAAGCAGTAACATTAGGTAATCATTCCTGGGATAAGAAGGATATATTTGAGTTCATCGATAATGCTAAATCGTTAGTTCGTCCAGCAAACTATCCAGAGGGGACACCAGGAAAGGGCTACGCTATTATTAAAGTGAATAGCTTTGAGATTGCTGTCGTCAATTTGATGGGAAGAACGTTTTTACCGGCAAATGATTGTCCATTTAGAAAGATAGATCAAATTTTAGATGAGTTACAAGATAGAACTCCCTTTGTATTTGTTGATTTCCATGGTGAAGCAACAAGTGAAAAGCAAGCGATGGGGTGGTATCTGGATGGAAGAGTAAGTGCGGTCGTAGGAACACATACACACGTACAAACAGCGGATGAACGCATTTTACCAAAAGGAACAGCATATATTACTGATGTAGGCATGACGGGTCCATATGATGGGATTCTAGGTGTGGAGCGTGGCGCTGTGATTCATAAGTTCTTAACGAATTTACCTGTTAGATTTGAAGTGTCAGAAGGTAGAGAACAATTAAATGGCGTACTCATTACACTAGATGACAAGACAGGTGTGACGAAGTCGATTGAAAGAATTATAATCAATGAAGATCATCCTTTTTCTCAAGATTAAAAAAGATTTGAATATTTAGAAAATAACTTCTTAGGAGCAGGAATATTGCAAAATTTCGTGAATATAGTATGTAAGCGGCAATATTCATCCTTAAGGAGGTTCAAGAAATGGAAATATTAAAAGTTTCAGCAAAATCTACACCTAATTCTGTAGCTGGCGCACTTGCAGGAGTCATACGAGAAAGAGGAGCAGCAGAAATACAAGCAATTGGAGCTGGGGCATTAAATCAATCTATTAAAGCAGTTGCAATTGCTAGAGGTTTTGTAGCCCCTAGTGGGATTGATTTAATCTGTATACCTGCATTTACTGATATTGTGATTGATGGGGAAGAAAGAACAGCAATTAAGCTTATAATTGAACCACGGTGATAAGATAGAAACCTGTTTGCACAGCAAACAGGTTTTTTAAAGTTATACGTATTTAAGAGAAGAAGAAATCACATTGTTTACATAGTTTAGAAGAATATACCTTAGTAAGCTAAATTTTTAATGTTTTGTATAGAAATTCGGATAAAAATTTTACTTTTTCGAACAAAACCTTTGGTGTTTACATTCATTATTTGTTAAAATTATGTCAAGAACGTGAACGGACCATTTGGTTTACGTTCAAATATAATCAATTGTTCTTATTGTAAGGGAGGAAATTAAATCGAAGAGTAGTTTTTTCATTTAAATGAAGCTGTTTTTTGATAAGTTTTGTTAACTTTTACATAGGGAATACAGGTGGTAAAATATTTCTTAGAAAAAGTTTTCACTAATTCGTAATATTTTGCTAAGAAGTCTTGCTTTTTTTCAGGCTTAGGTCTATTATTGTAATCGTTTAGAGTACATATTCAAATTTAAAAAAGCAGTGGCTCTATTAAAACTTACGTATCAAAAATGATTTCTAGTGAATATGATAATTTTTTTAATATTATGTCATTGCATTCAATTACGCCAAAGGGGTGGAGAATATGATTAATCAACTTTCTTGGAAAGTTGGCGGACAGCAAGGTGAAGGTATTGAGAGTACCGGTGAAATCTTTGCTATAGCATTAAATCGTTTAGGTTACTATTTATATGGGTATCGACATTTTTCTTCTCGTATCAAAGGAGGACACACAAATAACAAAATTCGTGTGAGTACAAAACCTCTGAATTCTATTTCTGATGATTTAGATATTCTAGTTGCTTTTGACCAAGAAACAATCGATGTAAACATTCACGAACTGCGTGAAGGTGGAATCGTAGTTGGTGATGCAAAATTTAACCCAACAATTCCTGAAGGGTCTAAAGCTACGTTGTATGCGGTTCCATTCACTGAAATCGCAAATGACTTAGGTACATCATTAATGAAGAACATGGTTGCGGTTGGTGCATCAAGTGCCATCTTAGGACTAAACCCTGAATCATACCGTGAAGTAGTAGAAGAAATTTTCTCGAAAAAAGGTGCTTCAGTGGTTGAGAAAAACATGGAAGCTATTAAAGCTGGTGCAGAATTCTTCAAAAAAGAAGCAGGCGGCCAGGTTGAAGGTATACAGTTAGAAGAAGCAGACGGTAAGAAGAGAATGTTTATGATTGGTAATGACGCTATCGCTATGGGTGCTGTAGCAGGAGGATGTCGTTTCATGCCAGCATATCCAATCACTCCAGCTTCAGAAGTAATGGAGTATCTAATCAAGAAGCTTCCTGAGTTTGGTGGAACAGTTATCCAAACAGAAGATGAAATTGCTGCTTGTACAATGGCAATCGGTGCTAACTATGCAGGTGTACGTACACTAACTGCATCAGCTGGACCTGGATTATCATTAATGGCAGAGGCAATTGGTTTATCTGGTATAACAGAGGTTCCACTTGTAGTTATCGATACACAACGTGGTGGTCCGAGTACAGGTTTACCAACAAAACAAGAACAATCTGACCTTATGGCGATGATTTACAGTACACATGGTGATATTCCGAAAGTTGTAATGACACCAAGTACAGTAGAAGAAGCTTTCTATGATATCATTGAAGCTTTAAATATTGCTGAAGAGTACCAAGTACCAGTTATCTTTGTAACTGACTTAGCGCTATCTCTTGGTAAACAAACAGTTGAACCATTAGATTATAACCGTATCCAAGTACGTCGAGGTAAGCTAGCTAATGCTGAGTTACCAGAACGTGTTGATGGAGAGTACTTCAAGCGTTATGAAGTAACTGAAGATGGTGTTTCACCTCGTGTTATTCCAGGAATGAAAAATGGAGTTCACCATGTAACTGGTGTTGAACATGAAGAGACTGGTAAGCCTTCTGAAAGTCCTAAGAACCGTGTATTACAAATGGACAAGCGCATGCGTAAGCTTAATAACTTAGCAAACACTTTCGATACTCCTGTATTTGTAGATGCACCTCATGAAGAAGCAGATGTTTTAGTTGTAGGTATTAACTCAACTAGAGGAACAATTCATGAAGCTATGCCACGTCTTGAAGAAGATGGTATTAAAGTGAATCACGCACAAATTCGTTTATTACATCCGTTCCCAACTGAGCAATTCAAACCATTAATGGATAAAGCGAAGAAAGTGATTGTTGTTGAGAACAACGCAACGGCACAGTTAGCTAATATCATTAAAATGAATGTTGGTGGAGAGAAAATCGAGAGCGTGCTTAAGTATGACGGTAATCCGTTCTTACCATCTGATATTCATAAACAAATCAAGGAGTTGGTCTAAATGGCGACGTTTAAAGACTTTAGAAATAAAGTAAAGCCTAACTGGTGCCCAGGTTGTGGTGACTTCTCAGTTCAAGCTTCAATTCAACGTGCTGCGGCAAATGCAGGCTTAGAACCTGATAACTTAGCGGTTATTTCAGGTATTGGATGTTCTGGTCGTATCTCTGGATATTTAAATACTTATGGATTCCATGGTGTTCATGGTCGTTCACTTCCAATCGCACAAGGTGTAAAAATGGCTAATCGTGATTTAACTGTTATTGCATCTGGTGGAGATGGAGATGGATTCGCAATTGGTATGGGTCATACAGTACATGCGATTCGTCGTAACATCGATATGACTTACATTGTTATGGATAACCAAATTTATGGTTTAACAAAAGGGCAAACTTCTCCAAGAAGTGCAATGGGCTTCAAAACAAAGAGTACTCCACATGGTTCAATTGAATCAGCAATTAATCCTATGGAGCTTGCACTGACTACTGGTGGTACGTTTGTTGCACAAAGCTTCTCAAGTGACTTGAAAGAGTTAACTAGTATCATAGAAGCTGGGATTGCTCATAAAGGGTTCTCATTAATTAACGTATTCAGCCCTTGTGTTACTTTCAATAAGGTAAACACTTATGACTGGTTTAAAGATAACATTACGAAGCTTTCTGATATTGAAGGTTATGATTCTTCAAATCGTATGAAAGCAATGCAAACATTAATGGAGCATAACGGTCTTGTTACAGGTATCATTTATCAAGACAAAGAAAAACAATCATATCAACAACTTGTAAGTGGATATGATGAAAATCCATTAGCTCACCAAGATTTATCTCTTGATGAAGATAAGTTTAATCAATTAATGGAAGAGTTCATGTAAGTATAATCAAAAAGAGAGTCAGATTAAACATATCTGACTCTCTTTTTTTTGTCAAAATACTCGAATTTAAGTTAGGACGTACCTTTTGTCTGAAAATTTATAAAAAATAAAAAATAATATTGACTCTCCAGTAGCTGGAGCTTTTATGATGAAAGTAGTTTAAATGGAATTGCTTATTTTAAGTAGGGTCCAATTTAAGAAATGGAGAGGAAGATTGACATGACAAAGAAAAATTTTGATATCGTACGGCTACATCATGCTGAAGTGACAGTAACAGACTTAGAGCGTGCTCGCGAATTTTACTGTACAGGTTTAGGGTTAATTGAAACTGAGTCAGATGAAAATCATATTTATTTACGAGCTTTAGAGGATGCAAACCATCATACATTAGTTCTTACTAAAGGAGAACAAGCTAGCTTAAAACATATAGCTTACAGAGTAAGTGCTGATGAAGACTTAGATGAATTAGATAAATTGTTTACTAAACTAGGTGTAAAGAAGCGTTGGTTAGTTCCGAATGAAGAAAAAGGCCAAGGAAGAGCAATTCGTATTCAAGATCCTGGTGGTATACCAGTAGAATTCTTCTTTGAAATGGATAAAGCTGATAGAATGTTACAAAAATATCATCTGCAAGGAAATTGTAAGATAAAAAGAATTGACCATGCAAACTGTTTAATTACTAACATTGACCATTTATATGATTGGTATAGTGATAATCTAGGATTTAGAACATCTGAATATACAGTGAAGGGTGAAGGGAACGATGAACATATTTGGGCTGCATGGATGCATAGAAAGCCAAGTGTTCATGATCTTGCATTAATTAGTGAAAAAGGACCACGTTATCACCATACTGGTTTCTGGATGGATGATGCTAAGTCAATCTTAGATGCATGTGACCATCTTGCTTCATTAGGTTATTATGCGAATATTGAGCGTTCACCTGGTAGACACGGTACATCAAATGCGTTCTTTGTATATATTAGAGATTTTGATGGAAATCGTGTTGAGCTTTATACAGGAGACTACTTTACAAACGATCCAGATTGGGAACCTGTAAAATGGCATCTAGATGACCCACAAAGAGCAACATTCTGGGGAGCATTACCTCCTGATAGCTGGAAAAAGGAAGCGGTTCCAGTTGAGGATATTCTGACTGGTGAACTATTACCAGTTGAAGAATTAAAAAAAGGTGAAAATATTAAATAATATATAAAAAGTGAGAATGCAGATGCTGTGAACTGTATTCTCACTTTTTTATTGAATAGTTGCTTTTCTAGTATAGAACGTTTATCTTTGAGTTATATGGATAAATACTAGAGTGGTGATTATTTTGAAAAATAGATTCTCGATAGGACAAATGTCTAATCTGCATAATATTCCTGTAAAAACATTACGCTATTACGATGAAATAGATTTATTTAAGCCTGTTGAGGTAGATACTACAAACGGATATCGTTATTATTCTATCGAACAGTTTAAACTATTAGACATAATTAATTATCTGAAAATATTAGGAGTACCTTTAAAGGAAATTAAACAGCAAATTACTAACCGAGACATAAATGATTTTTTACATACATTAAAAAAACATAAAGAAATTACTGAACAAAAACTAAAGGAATTACAGGCAATAAATAAAAGACTAGACGGTAGAATTGCAGAAATTGAAAGGATAAGAGATATTAACGATATTGCTATTCCGATAGTTAAGACTATTAAAGAAAGAACTGTGTTTCAAATGCATGAGAAAATTTCATCAGCTTATGACTTAGAAATATCGTTAAGAAAGATTAAAACAGAATTACATCCAAATGTTCCTTTATTTATTGGAAAAGTGGGCTTAACTATTTCTGAATATGAAATAGCGAGGGATAATTTCTTTGAGTACAATTCGATTTTCTTATTAATTGAAGAAGTTGAAGAAAAGGATGTTAAAGATGAATTAATTACAACATTTCCTGCCGGAGACTATGTTTGTATTTATTTTAGAGGGGGACATAGTGAAGCTCCACCTTATTATCGGATGCTACTTGATTATGTTCAACAAGAGAATTACGAAATTAGCGGTGAATTTATTATTCGAACGATTATTGATCGTTTTATTTCGAATGATCGTAATGACTTTATTACAGAAATCCAACTGCCTATAAAAGTTAATAGATAAACAGTATACCTTATAGAAAGTGGCGTCTATTTAATTAGACGTTTTTTTATTGATTTAAATTTTATTATTTTAGTTTTAAAATTATTTGAATCTTATGATTATATAATATATCATATATGATATACGATCTTGTCATATAGTATCGTAAGTAATGCTCTATCAAAGAAGTAGATGTTACATATGTTGGAAAGCTTATTACATTATTAAATAGAAGTAGGGGAGTGAAGTAAATGAGTAAGGCAAAAATTAAGTATCAAGGTATACAACAAACAAATGAAGTTGTGGCAAGCCCAAACAATAATACATTTGAATTAAATGGTGATAGTTATGAAGTTACAAAGGCAAATGTAGATTCTCCAGTCTCGGGTACAATTTATGGTGCTCTATTAAACTATAAAGGTGCGCTAGCTTCTTTAGGTAATGCAGTAAATGAGGCTCCATATAATGAAGCTCCTAAAGCGCCAATTTTATATATTAAGCCAGTAAATACTATTAGTAGTTACGGAACGCCTATTCCACTACCAGCAGGTTTTCCTGAGGTAGAAATTGGTGCATCACTTGGAATAGTGATTGGTCGTAATGCTACTAGAGTTACCGAAGATGAGGCGTTAAGTTATGTTGCAGGTTATACGATTGTTAATGATGTTAGTATCCCGCATGACAGTGTGTATCGTCCGGCAATAAGTCAAAAGGCACGTGATGGATTTTGCCCAGTAGGTCCATGGGTAATAGAACGTGATAGTGTTACAAATCCAGATGCTCTAGGAATTAAAGTTTTTATTAATGATGAATTAAAACAAGAAAATAACACTAGTAATCTAGTACGCTCTGTTTCACGTTTATTAGCCGATGTAACGGATTTTATGACATTAAGTGAAGGTGATGTATTACTAGTTGGGGTTCCGGAAAATGCACCACTTGCTAAAGATGGTGATATTGTACGAATTGAAATTGATGGAATTGGTCAATTAGAAAATTCAGTTAAGCTTGAACAAGAAATTACAAAGGGGGCTTCAAAATGAAACGTGCAAGAGTAGCATATGCTGGTTCAATTCATGGAGCTGTAGAATATGAAGGTCGTTTAAAATTAGATGATGGTAGAATTGTTTCAGAAGAAGATGTAGTATGGTTACCACCAGTTCAACCAAGAACGGTATTTGCATTAGGATTAAATTATGCTGACCACGCAGCAGAGCTTTCTTTTAAAGCGCCAACTGAGCCATTAGTATTCTTAAAAGGGCCAAACACGTTTATTGGACACAAGGCTGAAACTCGTCGTCCAAGTGATGTGACATATATGCATTATGAGTGTGAATTAGCTGTCGTTATTGGTAGAGCGGCACGTAATGTAAAAAAGGAAGATGCGTATAATTATGTATCTGGTTACACGGTTGTAAACGATTACGCGATTAGAGATTATTTAGAAAATTACTATCGTCCAAACTTACGAGTGAAGAACAGAGATACTTGTACGCCAATGGGGCCTTGGTTTGTAGATGCAAAGGATGTTTCAGATCCTATGAACTTAACTTTACGTACGTTTGTTAATGGGGAGAAAACACAAGAAGGTACGACAAAAGATATGGTGTTTGACATTCCTACTCTTATTGAATACTTAAGTAGCTTTATGACATTAAATGAAGGAGATGTCATCTTAACAGGTACACCAAAAGGTTCAGTTGATACTAAGGTTGGAGATGAAGTAATTACTGAGGTAGAAGGTATTGGACGTTTAGTCAATACAATTGCTGGTGATGAAAGATTTTCAATTAAATAAGCAAATTAAATTGACTAGACCTTAAAAGGAGACGTCTTATGCCACATTTAATTATCGAATATACAAATAATATTAAGAGTGAAGCAAATATCCCTCAATTACTTGAAAAGGTCAACGGAGTACTAATCTCTCGTAGCGACATATTCCCAATTGGTGGAATTCGTGCTAGAGCAATCGAAATAATGGATTTTCGAGTAGCTGACGGTACAGAGGACGATGCATTTGTTCATGTGACTTTAAAAATCGGAGCAGGACGCTCGGATAAAGATAAAAAAGATACTTGTGATAAACTTTTTGAGGTAATAAAAGAACATTTTGATTTATTATTTAATAAAAGGTATTTAGCTATCTCAATGGAATTAATTGAGTTTAGTGAAGCAGGCACGTATAAACACAATAATATTCATAAGCGTTATAAAAAATAAAAAACTAAAGGCTAACTCATGAATAACGATCCTCCATTGTTTGGAAAGGGGGAAGTTATTTGTGAGTGTAGCCTTTTTTCTTTTTATAAATATATGATTTGGTTATACTTCATTGAATTTTCTAAAAATTATTGAAATAATATAGCAAATCATATATAATTTACATTAAATAAACAAGTAGAGGATAATTTATGTAAGCGATTACTTTGCTTTGTATAGAGGTGACGTATGGTAAAGTCGAAGCAAATGCATGCATTTGAAATGATTCACTCTCGGATTACTAATGGGGAGTATAAACCAGGAGAACGAATCGTTATAGAAGAAATTGCTAAAGAAATTGGTGCTAGTCAAACCCCAGTAAGAGAAGCACTTCGTCAATTAGAGTCTAAAGGTCTAATTAAATATAAAATGAACTCTGGGGCAATTGTTCAGCCTATCGATAAAGAATCCTTTATTGAAATATTAAAAGGATTTGCTGTACTAGGAGGATATGCAACAGGTATTAGCCTAGAAAATATGAAACAAGAAGATATTAACAGTCTTAAAGAGATTAACGCTCAAATTAAGAAAGCATACAAAGAAGAGAAGTATGAAGAGTTTGATTTATTAAATCAACAGTTTCATAAAGCAATCTACGCTTGTTGCACTAATAAAGTATTGCAAGCAGAGATTGATAAGATTTGGGAACGAATTAATAGTATGAGAAGTGGCTTTAGCTTTTCTTCTGCACGTGCAAAGGAAGCTGTTGATGAGCACGCTTTTATTATTGAACTAATTGAAATGAATGCACCAATCGATAAAATAGAAATGTTTGTACGTAATCATAAATTAAAAACCGTCGATGAATTTAAAGGAAGAGATAAAGTAACGTAAATTTAAATTAATGTTGGGGGAGATGAAACATGAGGGTCATTAACTTTTCTTGTCCAGAAGAATTGAAGGTAAGATATTTTCCTTCGACTGTATTGGCAATTGGCTTTTTTGATAGTGTGCACCTAGGTCATCAACACGTAATTAAAACAGCAAAAGAGATATCCAAGAAAAAAGGATTGAAATTAGCAGCGTTGACCTTTTTCCCTCATCCAAAGGAAGTCTTGAGTAATGGGACAAAAAAAGTCAATTACCTTACACCACTATCTGATAAAATTCAAAGTCTTGCTAATCTAGGTGTTGAAATATGTTATCTAGTTAATTTTAATAAAGAGTTCTCAAATATGTCGCCAAAAAAGTTTGTTCATGAATGTATTGTTAAACATAATGTCAAACATGTAGTTGCAGGATTTGACTTTGCCTATGGTCGACGTGGTGAAGGGAATATGAGCCGAATGAAAGAAGATGGAAATGGCATGTTCGATGTGACAACTATTTCTAAAGTAGAGGAGCAAAATAACAAAATTAGCTCTACATTGATTCGGAATTTAATAAATGATGGTGAAGTTGACAAGGTTCCTAGTTATCTAGGGGATTTCTATATAAGTAAAGGTAATATTGAGGGTTATGAAATGGATTATAGGCAAAATAAAATTTATTTTACCTTAAAACAACACTCACATTATATGTTACCCAAAAGTGGTGCTTATAAAGTTGAACTAACTGTCGATAGTAGAAAGATATTTGGAATTGCTTATGTGGATCGAGGGTGTAGTCTAATAACTTTAGCTCTTGACCAATCTATTAACAATTTAGATGACGCGAGCGTAACAATTAAATGGATCAATCACTCTGAAGAACATACATTATCTTCTTTATTACAAAAGGCTAGGATAGTTTGATGGATGTAACATTTAAAGAAAAAGTTGTTTTGGTCATTGCTGGTAGTAAAGGTCTTGGAAAAGCGATTGCAGAAAGATTTCTACAAGAAGGAGCACAAGTTGCAATTGTAAGCCGCTCAGAAGAAAACTTAAAACTAGCAGTAAGAGAATTGCAGGAAAAAACAGGGAATAATACTGTTAAGGGCTTTACTTGTGATATAACAAACGATTTTGAAATCAAAACATTAATAAAAGATGTTATTAATCATTTTGGGAAGATTAATATATTGATTAATAATTCTGGAGGTCCAAAGCCGGGTGGTTTTAAGGACCTTGAAGAAAGTGATTGGATTCACGCTTTTCAGTTAAATTTAATGAGTTATGTTCGAATGACAAATGAAGTTTTACCTCATATGAAAAAGAATCATCAAGGATTCATTATTAACATTGCCTCGTCTTCAATCGAGCAAGTTATCGACGATTTAATTCTTTCAAATACATTTAGAAATGCTATTACAGGATTTTCAAAAAGTCTTGCTAGAGAGCTCGGAGAATTTGGAATAATGGTGAACACAATTGGACCCGGTAAATTTGCAACCGAGCGAGTTGAATTACTTGATAATAAGGCTGCTGAACGACAACATGTAAGTTATGCAGATATCCGAAAAAGAAATGAAGCAACAATCCCGCTTGGTCGTTACGGTACTCCAAATGAATTAGCTAATTTAGTGCTATTTCTTTGCTCAGATTATAATCAATACATTACAGGTCAATCTATTGTCATTGACGGTGGTAAAGGTACAGCCCTTTAAATAGTTTTCGAATTAATAGTAAGAAATTTCTAACAAATCATTCGATACTGCTTGAAATCATATATGATTTTGTATAAACTTAAAGTATGGAAACGAAAAAAATTAATAAACAGCAAACCGCATATAAGGTCATTAGAGAAAGGATTCTTTCCGGAGAGTATCCACCAGGTATTCGTATAGTTATTAACCAAATAGCAAAGGAACTTTCACTTAGTGCTATCCCCATCAGGGAAGCGATAAGACAGCTTGAATCAGATGGATTAATTGTTTATCAACCGAACATAGGAGCAGTAGTATCAAGCATCGACGAAAATGAATATCTAGAAACATTAACACTACTGGCAGTTCTTGAGGGATATGCAACAGCTGAAAGCGCTGACAATTTTCCTAAAGAAAAAATTAAAGAACTAACGACGATCAATGAGCAATTAGAGCAAGCACTCGATGAATTAGACTTTGCTCGATTTGGAGTTCTTAATCGTTTATTCCACGAAAAAACGTATGCTTATTGTGAAAATAAATATGTAATAGAAACGATTAAAAATACATGGAGTAAGCTTAGTCGTATTCGTGGAATGGGTGCAGCTTTTGTTTCGTCAAGAAGTAAACAGTCGGTAGGGGAACACAGACGAATAATTAAATTAATAGAAAATAATCATTCATTTTCTGAAATTGAAAGCTTCGTTAGATTGCACAAAATGAATACTGTTGCTGCTTTTATAAAAAGAAAAGAAGAAAAGGAAATTAAACAACTATAAATAATTTCAGGGAGGGAAACATGGAACAGTACAAGATGTATATCAATGGCGAATGGGAAGAAGCAGATTCACAAGAAACAATAGCAATAGAAAATCCAGCGACTAAGGAAACCATTGCATATGTACCAAAAGGAGGGACAGCAGAAACTGAACGTGCAGTAACTGCAGCTGACGAAGCTTTGAAATCATGGAAATCAAAAACAGCCTATGAACGTAGTGCAGTACTAATGAATTGGTACAACTTAGTAAATGAAAATAAGGAAGACTTAGCAAGAACGATGACAAAAGAGCAGGGGAAACCACTAGCAGAAGCAATAGGTGAAATTGATTATGCAAATAATTACATTTTATGGTATGCAGAGGAAGCAAAACGAATTTACGGCGAAACAATACCTGCTTCGCATCAAAATAAGCGTTTACTTGTAATAAAACAGCCAGTCGGTGTAGTAGCAGCTATTACGCCTTGGAACTTCCCAGCGGCAATGATTACTCGAAAGGCTGCGCCTGCATTAGCTGCAGGTTGTACAATTGTTGTAAAGCCAGCTAAGCAAACACCACTTACAGCAATTAAGTTAGCTGAACTTGGACATAAGGCTGGTATTCCTAAAGGTGTATTAAATGTTGTTACTGGTGATTCAGGTAAAATTGGGGATGTGTTGCTTAATGACACTCGAGTGCGAAAATTAACATTTACCGGTTCTACTGAAGTTGGTAAAACACTTATGAAACAAGCGGCAAATACGATGAAAAAGCTATCACTAGAGCTTGGAGGGCATGCACCTTTCATTATTATGGGGGATGCTGATTTAAGAAAGGCAGCTCAAAATTTACTAGGTTCAAAGTTTCGTAATGCAGGTCAAACATGTGTATGTACAAATAGAGTATATGTAGAAGAAACTGTAGAGCAAGATTTTATTAAAGTGTTTAAAGAGGAAGTAGACAAGATTAAAGTTGGTAATGGTTTAGTTGAAGGCCACTCAATGGGTCCTCTAATTGATGAGAATGCAATTCTTACCGTTGAAAATCAAGTATCTGATGCTATTTCGAAGGGGGCCACTCTTGAATGTGGAGGAAAACGTATAGCTGATGAAACAGGCTATTATTATGAACCTACACTTATTTCGAAAGTAACTGATGACATGTTATGTATGAATGAGGAAACATTTGGACCACTAGCACCAATCACGACTTTTAAAACTGAAGATGAAGTGATTAAACGAGCTAATAATACGCCATATGGTTTAGCAGCATACTTATTTACTAAAGACATAAGTCAGGCAGTGAGAATGTCAGAACAACTTGAATATGGAATTGTTGGCTTAAATGATGGATTACCATCTACTGCACAAGCCCCATTTGGTGGTATTAAAGAGAGTGGGATGGGCCGTGAAGGTGGACACCATGGCATTGAAGAATATTTAGAAATTAAGTATTTGTCATTAGGTATCTAAGTTAAAAACTGTCTATTCTAAAAATTTTAAAAAAATATATTTTTTTACTTTAAATCATATATGATTTCGTATATAATACTAATTAAGGGAATTATTAAACAATTCTCAAAAATATACTTACTTATAAAATAGACCAGTAAAAGGAAGGTTGGATTTAAAATGGATAAAGTTAAATATCTAAAAGAAAACTTAAGAGGTTCAATCGCACCAGTAATCACTCCATTCGATGCAAATGATAATGTTGATTATGATAAGTTAGCTGAACTAGTAAACTGGCAAATAGAAAATGGTAGTCATGCAATCTCTGTAACTGGAACTTCTGGTGAACCTAGCTCATTAACAGTAGAAGAACGTGTAAAAGTTATGGAAACTGCAATTAAAGCAGCAAACGGAAGAGTACCTGTAGTACCTGGTACTGGTTCAACTAACCATCAAGAGACTCTATATTTAACGAAGAAAGCTCAAGAATTAGGCGCTGATGGTGCAATGGTTATCGTACCTTATTACAACAAGCCTAACCAAGATGCACTTTACAAGCATTTCAAAGCAGTTGCTGATTCAGTAGCAGACTTCCCGTTAATCGTATATAACATTCCTGGAAGAACAGCTGTTAACCTTGAGGTTAAAACATTAGCTAGAATTAATGCAGATTGTCCGAACATTATTGGTGCTAAAGAATCAAACAAAGATTTCGAGCATGTGAATCGTGTACTTTTACATTGTGGAAGAGATTTCCTATTATTCTCTGGTATCGAATTACTTTGCTACCCAATGTTAGCAATCGGTGGTGCTGGTTCAATTAGTGCAACTGCAAACGTAGCTCCTGCTAAAGTTGCTGAAATGCACAATGAATTCGCTGCTGGGAATATCGAAAGAGCAATTGAATTACATTACGAGTTAATGCCATTAAACGATATTCTATTTGCTGATACGAATCCAGCTCCGGTAAAAGCTGCATTAGGAATGATGGGTAAAATCACACCAAAATTACGTATGCCAATGGATTTACCAACAGAACAACTTCAAGCTGAAATCAAAAAAGTTCTTGTTGATTATGGAATTATTGAAAAAGTTAATTCTTAATCAATAATAAATCCAGAGCCTACTTTTATATGCTTACTCTAACTAGTGTAATTAGATACAAAGGATATGGTGAGCAGTTCTAACATAAAGGTAGGTTCTTATTTCAACAGAATGTAAGCGAATACATTCAATAACCAAGGGGGACTATAGCATGGAAATTAAACCAACAGTTCTTCACTACATAAATGGAGAATTCGTAGAAGGTACAAAGAAACAACAGTTTGATAACATTTGTCCTTTTTCAAACGAACCTATTAATAAAGTAAGTGAAGGTCATAAGGAAGATATCGATTTAGCAGTAGCAGCTGCAAGAGAAGCTTTCGATAACGGTCCGTGGAAAAAGATGAAACTGGCTGAAAGATTAAAGTATATTTACAAGATTGCAGATCTTATTGATGAACATATTGATGAAATTGCACATCTTGAATCGAAAGACACTGGGCTACCTATTAGTCAAACGAAAAAAATGACGTCGAGAGCTTCACAAAATTTCAGATTCTATGCTGAAATGGTAAATACGAAATTATATGGTGAAGCGTATCAAGTGGATGATGAGTTCATTAACTATACTGTTCATTCACCAGTTGGGGTAGCGGGTCTAATTACACCTTGGAATGCTCCATTTATGTTAGAGACTTGGAAGGTTGCTCCTTCTTTAGCTACAGGTAATACAGTAATTTTAAAACCAGCTGAATGGTCTCCATTATCAGCAAATAAGTTAGCGGAAATTATTGACGAAGCAGGATTACCAAAAGGTGTATTCAATATCGTCCATGGCTTTGGTGAAACAGCTGGTGCATCATTAGTAGCTCATCCTAATGTTAATATGATTTCTTTCACTGGCGAAACTACTACAGGTGCTGAAATTATTAAAAATGGTGCAGATACTATGAAGCGTTTTTCAATGGAGCTTGGTGGGAAGTCACCAATTATCGTTTTTGATGATGCTGACTTTGAAAGAGCACTGGATGCTTGTATCTGGGGAATCTTCTCTTTCAATGGAGAAAGATGTACAGCTAATTCACGCTTATTCATTCATGAAGATATCAAAGATGAATTTGTTGCTAGATTAAAAGAGCGTGTTGATAACATTCGAGTGGGTGCTCCAGATGATGAAACTACACAAGTTGGGCCTTTAATTCACAAGGTACACCAAGAGAATGTATTGAACTATATTAATATCGCTAAAGAAGAAGGTGCTGAAGTCTATAGTGGTAAAGTACCTGATGAGTTCTCAAATGGAAACTATATTGCACCTACACTTCTATTAAATGTGACAAATGATATGACTGTTGCACAAGAAGAAATTTTTGGACCTGTAATGGCTGTCATTTCATTTAAAACAGAAGAAGAAGTAATTAGAATGGCAAATGACATTAAATATGGATTAGCAGGTTATGTTTGGACGAAGGACTTCACAAGAGGTCATCGTGTAGCAAATGCTATTGAATCAGGAATGATTTGGGTTAACTCACAAAATGTCCGTGATTTAAGAACACCATTTGGTGGTTCTAAATATAGCGGTATTGGTAGAGAAGGTGGCCATTATGGCTTTGAGTTCTACACAGAAATTAAGGTAATTCATCTAGCTGTTGGTGATCATCATATTCCTCAATTCGGTAAGTAAAAGAGGGACATGATTACAATAAAAATAATAGATAATTAAATTTTCTAGGAGGGGTATTTAATGGGAGCAAGAACTGGTAAAGAATACTTAGCGGCACTAGACGCAGCACAAAATAATGTATGGATTCACGGGGAAAAAGTGGAGAAAGTTTCAGAACATCCAGCATTTAAAGGTATTGTACAAAGCATGGTTGAATACTATGATTTACAACATGAGAGAGCGGATAAAATGCTTTACACGTCACCGACTTCAGGGGAAAAAGTTGGATTATCATATATCGCACCGAAAACTATTGAAGACCTAGTAAAACGTCGTGAAATGATCACTGAATGGGCTAGATATTCTGGTGGTATGATGGGACGTTCTCCAGACTATTTAAATACTAGTATCATGGCTTTTGGTACTGCTTTTGAATATTTCGGACAAGGAGATTCTCGTTTTGCAGAAAATGCTAGAAACTACTATGAATACTGTCGTGAAAATGACATTAGCTTAACTCATACGTTAATTCATCCTCAAGCAAACCGTTCAAAAATTCAATCTGAACAAAATGATCCGTTCTTATCAGCTCGTGTTGTAGAAGAGACGGACGAAGGAATCATTATTAAAGGGTGTCGTTTATTAGCTACTTTAGGTGGAGTAACTGATGAGATTGTTATCTTCCCGTCAACTCTTAACGTTGTTGATGAGAAAGATAAGCCATATGCATTTGCAGCAGCTATTCCAAACAACACACCTGGTCTTAAGTTCATGTGCCGTGAATCATTTGATTATGGTAAGAACGTTTGGGATCATCCAATGGGTGCTCGTTATGATGAAAGTGATGCTATTGTTGTATTTGATAATGTATTAATCCCTTGGGATAGAGTATTTATCTATCAAAATGCGAAATTATGTCAAGGAACTTACCCAGGAACTCATGCTGTTCATCATATGGCACACCAAGTTGTTGCTAAAAACACAGCTAAAACTGAGTTTTTACTTGGTATTATTCTTCGTATCATTGATGCTGTTGGAATTGAAAAATTCCCTCACGTTAAAGAAAAAGCTTCTGAAGTTATGATTGCTTTAGAAACAATGAGATCACATTTATTCCGTGCAGAGCAAAATGCAACTCTTGATCAGTATGGTAACATGACTCCAGAATTTGCACCTTTAAATGCTGCAAGAAACTGGTATCCTAAAATGTACCAACGTATCGTAGAAATCTTAAAAATCTTAGGTGCTTCTGGATTAATGGCAATTCCAACATTAGCTGACTTTGAAAATCCAGAAACTGGAGAAGATATGGTAAGATACAACCAAGGGGCTAACATCGATGGATTAGAACGCGTACAGCTTTATCGTCTAGCTTGGGATGTTTGTATTAGTGCATTTGGTAACCGTCAAGCTCTTTATGAGTACTACTTCTTCGGAGATCCAGCTCGTATGTCTAATGTATACTATGATATGTTTGAAAAGGATCAATATGTAGATTTAGTAAATAGTTTCTTATCAAGAGCAGATCATTTAAGCAAAAGTGTTGTTAAAGCTTAAAAGAGTATATGAGTTTTAGAAAAAGGTGGTTATTTAACCACCTTTTTTTAAAACACTAGAAAAATACGACAAAAATTCCGGTTATTCGACTGTTATTTTTCTAAAGAATCTAGCATATTATCAACGTTTTTAAGTAATTATATATTATTTAATATATTTTTTTAAATAATTTCTGAAAAATCACTTTTTTTAGTTAAGTAGATTTGATATAATGAAAGCGTTAACACGTTAAAGAAACGTTAACACTATTTTGCATCATACAAAAAGGGGGAGTAAGAATGATTAAGAGAGTGGGAAGTAGCAAGAAAATCTTGTTTGCTGCAATGTTAGCATTATTCATGATTTTCATGGCGGCATGTGGTTCTCAAGACACAGCACAAGAGCAAGATTCTGGTAGTAGTGATGGTGAAGCTAATGATGGTGGGGAAGTAGTAGAAGAGGGTGGAACTCATAATTTCATGATTTCTCATTTCTTGCCAGGTAATCATCCGATCCATATGGATGTGTTAGTACCGTTTGTTAGTGATTTAGAAGAACAATCTAACGGAAGAATTACGGCAGACATTTATGACAACAATCAATTAGGTGCACCAGGTGCTCATTACGATATGACAGTAACAGGTGAAGCTGACATTGGTTTAAGTGTTCATGCATACTCAGCTGGTAGATTCCCAATTTCTACGATCATTGATTTACCTTTCTTAGTAGATTCAGCTGAAAAGGGTGGAGAGATTTTCTGGACTTTATTTGAAGAGTTTGAAGAGTTACAAGCGGAACATGGTGAAACTACACCTTTATTCCTATTCTCTGCAGAACCTGCACAATTCTTAAGTCCTGATAAAAAAATTGAAACACCTGACGATTTAAGAGGTTTACGTGTACGTACGCCATCTCCAGCAGGTGCTCAAATGCTTGAAGCTTTAGGTGCAACACCAGTAACAATGCCAATGGGAGAAGTTTTTGAAGCTTTAGAAAGAGGAGCAATTGACGCTGCAATGGTACCATTCTCTACAATTGCTGACTACAGCTTCCACGAAGTTGTTAAATATGCGACTGTTGGTAATTTCTCAGCTACTCCATTCTTCTCAGTAATGAATACTGATGAGTATAATAGCCTATCTGATTCAGATAAAGCATTATTAAATGATTTAACACAAATAGACATGTCAATGCATGCTGGAAGAGTATTTGATGCAGCAGGTCAAAATGGCTATGACGAAGGAACTGCAAATGGTGTTGAATACATCGAACTTACTGGTGAAAACTTAGCAGCTTGGGAAGATGCTTTCCAATCAATCATTGAGAAATGGATTGAAGATATGGAAGCACAAGGTGTACCAGGGCAAGCAATGTATGATCGTGCACTTGAAATCAGAAACAACTAAATCTAGACAAAAAGAAGTGATTTTACTATGAAGAAACTCATTCACATACTAAGTCAAGGGCTACATTATGTAGCCCAGCTTATTTTACTAGCTATGATGCTTATGATAACATTTGATGTTTTAGGGCGCTGGCTATTTAACCTACCTGTTAGGGGTACTTACGATTTCACACAATCAGGACTTTCAATGGTTATTTTCTTAGGGTTAGCCTATACACATTTACTTAAAGAACATATTACAATTGACTTTCTCGTTGAAAAGTTCCCAGAAAAAGTTCAACACATCATGAATAGTGCTATCAATTTTTTTATAGCAGGTGTGATGAGTTTAGTAACTGTTCAACTATGGAATAATTCACAACGATTACTTAATTCAAATACTGTTACCGGAGATTTAAATTGGCCGATTTATTTATTTGCTATATTGGCGGCAATCGGTACTGGTGTTTTTGCTTTAACTGCAGCAATGAATGCAATAGCTTACGTACAAAAGGTGGTTAAGAAAAATGAGTCCTGAAATGATTGGAGTATTAGGGATTGTCCTGTTATTAGTTTTATTTATTCTAAAAGTTCCAGTAGGTATTGCCTTACTAGTGGTTGGATTAGTAGGAACTGGGATTATAAGAGGATGGGACATTGCTTTATTACAACTCGGCCGAACGCCTTTTGATACAGCATTTTCTTACTCTTTAAGTGTTATACCCTTATTTATATTAATGGGTATGGTTTTATCTTATTGTGGATTAGGTAAAGATTTATATCGTGCGGTGGATAGCTGGGTTGGTCATATGCGTGGTGGTTTAGCAATGGCTACAATCGGTACGGCTTCTATATTTTCTGCTATATCAGGTTCTGTAAATGCTACTACTGCAACAGTTGCGAAGATTACGTTACCAGAAATGTCGAAATATAATTACAAGCCGAGTTTGTCTACAGCTTGTGTAGCTGCTGGAGGAACTCTAGGAATCTTAATTCCACCAAGTGTTATTCTTATTTTATATGGAATATTAACGAGGGAGAATATTGGTTCTCTATTAATTGCAGGTATAATTCCTGGGATTTTACAAATTATTCTATTTTTAATTACGATTCAAATTCTCATTCGCCGTGACCCTAGTTTAGCCCCTGTAAGAGCAAATGTTGCACCTCTTTCAGAGAGACTTTCTAGTCTAAAAGGTGTTTGGCCAATTGCAGCACTTTTTGTTATTAGTGTTGGTGGTATTTACGCAGGTATCTTTACACCAACTGAAGCAGCTGGTGTTGGTGCAGCTGGAGCGTTCTTATTTGCCCTTATAACTAGAAGATTAAATTTTAAAACACTTAAAGCATCAATGGATGATAGTGTTCGTTTAACAGCGATGATTTTCTTAATTTTAATGGGAGCTAACCTTTTTAGTCAGTTTTTAACAATAAGTAGAATTCCAGTTCAAGTTACAAACTATGTAAGTAGTTTAGATTTAAACCCGTATATAATCTTGTTTTTAATCTTAATAGTTTTATTTATATTAGGATTATTTATAGAAGGCTTATCGATATTTGTGTTAACATTGTCTATATTACATCCAATGGTAACAGCTTTAGGTTTTGATGGAATTTGGTTTGGTGTTATTATGGTAATGGTAGTAAATATCGGTTTATTAACACCGCCATTAGGGGTAAGTATATTTGTAATTAAGGGTGTTGCCAGGGATATTCCAATCCAAACGATATTTAGAGGTGTTACACCGATGGTAATTGCGATGGTTATTTGTACAGCAATTCTTATCGCATTCCCTCAATTAGTTACTTTCTTACCTGATTTAATGAGAAGTTAGTATGAATAATTAGTTTTGAAAGGGATGGTAAAATGAGTAAAAATGAACCTATTACAACTTTAAGTCAAGAATTACAAGATAAGCTAAATGATGAAGCACTGATACTAATCTCAACTATTGATGAGACAAATACTCCGAATGTTTCGGCAATCTCTTGGGTAAAAGCAGTAAGTGAAAGTAAACTTCGCTTTACTGTAACAAATAATTCAAGAATTGTTTCAAATATTCAACATAATAATAAAGTAGTTTTAAATTTAATTGGCCTTGGGAATGTGTATTCAATCCAAGGAACTTGCAATATTCTTGAAGATGTAATGGATGGCGTTGCTATGAAGCTATCAAAAATCGAAGTAGATATAGACCAAGTTTTTGAAAGCATGTTCTGGGGTGCTGAGATTGTTCAAGAACCAAAATATAATAAAACGTACAACCCAGAAAAAGCAAAAGAGTTAGATGTACAAGTATATGCAGCTTTATTAAAATAGTTACAAAGAAAAAGTGCCTAATGAGGCACTTTTTCTTTGTGTATATAAAAACATAGAATAATCAGAATATTTTTAAAAATAAATGAAAATGTGTTATATAATTATAAATTTAATGGTAAAATTAAGTAACTTTATTTACTTTATAATTTTGGAGGGATTGTAATGTTTAGTTTTTATTCTAGAATAGTTATTGCTTATGATGGATCCTCTTTAGGAAAGAAAGCTTTAAGTATGGCTAAGGAGCTGGCACAACAAGATAAACGTGTTGAAATTCATGTACTTAATGTTATTAATCCAAAATACTTAGGGAGTGAATTTGGAGTTTACGATGCAATAAAAGAAGAGCAACAGAAGAAGATTGAAAGGATATTAGATGAAGTAAAAGAAACATTACAACCTTTAGAAAACAAACAAGATTATGTTATTTTGAAAGGGAATCCAGCAGAAATGATTATAGATTATGCAAAAAATAGAGATGTAGATTTAATAGTAATTGGTAGTAGAGGTTTAAGTAAGTTTAAGGAAATGGTGTTAGGTAGTGTCAGTCATAATGTTGTTCAACATGCACATTGCCCAGTTTTAATAGCTAAATAATAGAATGGTGTGGTAGAGACGTCCTATTATAGGGGCGTCTTTTCTTATAAATTAATAGAGTATGAAACTTAGATAAAGCATAGGCTTTTTTACTAGTTTTTCAATAGAGAAAAATGAAGCCGTTTTGTGAAAACTCTAATAGTTGCTTTGATTGTTGATAGAACTTATACTATACTACTATGGTAGTGTAATTATTCGCCTAAATGGCATAAAAATAAAAAATATAGCAATAGAAAAGTAAGCTTACTATTGGAAGGAGTTACAACTATGACAACAAGTAATAACGATAATTCTTCGGTCTTAAAAACCGAAAAGGATTACGATAAGTATTTTCAACCACCGAGTTTAAAAGATGCGAAGCGTAGAGGAAAAGAGGATGTACAAGTTCATTACGACTTTGAAATTCCTGATGAAATGAAGTTAATCGGGAAAGGGAAGAAGTTCCTTGTTCGCACATATGGTTGTCAAATGAACACACATGACTCTGAAAATATGGCTGGAATTCTTCATGAAATGGGATTTGAAGCTACTGAAAATACGAAAGAAGCAGATGTTATCCTATTAAACACTTGCGCAATTAGAGAAAATGCGGAAAATAAAGTGTTTGGTGAAATTGGACATTTAAAGCCATTAAAGCAAGAAAAGCCTGAGTTAATTATCGGTGTTTGTGGTTGTATGTCTCAAGAGGAAGCAGTTATTAACCGTATCTTGCAAAAGCATCAGCACATTGACCTTATTTTTGGTACTCATAATATTCACCGTCTCCCTCATTTAATGAAAGAAGCTATTCTAGGGAAAGAGATGGTTATTGAAGTATGGTCTAAAGAAGGAGATATTGTTGAGAATATGCCTCGTGTACGTCAAGGAAGTACTCAAGCATGGGTAAACATTATGTATGGTTGTGATAAATTCTGTACGTATTGTATCGTTCCTTACACACGTGGGAAAGAGCGTAGTCGTATGCCCGAGGATATTATCAGTGAGGTACGAGATTTAGCTCGTCAGGGATATAAAGAGGTAACTTTACTTGGTCAGAACGTAAACGCTTATGGAAAAGACTTAGCGCTAGACAAAGAGTACGGGCTAGGTCAATTGATGGATGAACTACGTAAAATAGATATTCCTCGTATTCGTTTTACAACGAGTCATCCTCGTGACTTTGATGATTACTTAATTGATGTGTTAGCTCAGGGTGGAAACTTAGTTGAGCATATTCACCTACCAGTTCAGCATGGTAATACAGAGATTCTGAAATTAATGGCTCGAAAGTATACACGTGAACAGTATCTTGAATTGGCAGGAAAAATTAAAAAAGCAATTCCTAACGCAAGCTTTACTACAGATTTAATCGTAGGGTTCCCAAATGAAACAGATGAACAATTTGAAGATATGCTTTCTTTAGTGAAAGAAGTTGAATTTGATAGTGCTTTTACGTATATCTATTCACCTAGAGAAGGAACTCCAGCTGCGAAAATGGAAGACAATGTTCCGATGGAAGTAAAGAAAGAACGTTTAGCTCGACTAAATGCCCTAGTTAATGAAATTTCAGCAAAGAAAAATCTTGAGTTCCAAGGTAAAGTAGTAGAAGTACTTGTTGAAGGTGAAAGTAAGAAGAATCCTGACGTATTAGCTGGACGTACGCGAACAAACCGTCTAGTTAATTTTAGAGCACCTAAAACGGTTATCGGCCAAATTGTTTATATAAAAATAACTAATGTAAAGACGTGGTCTTTAGACGGAGATATGGTAGAATTAGCTGAGGTGAAAAAATAATGAATAAACAACTATATACTAAAGATGAAATTGTTCAAAAAGCAAAAGATTTAGCTAAGATGATTGCAGAAACGGAAGAAGTTGAATTTTTTAAACAAGCTGAAAAGCAAGTAAATGAAAATGAAACAGTACAAAAGTTAATTTCAAAAATAAAGAGACAGCAAAAAGAAGCTGTAAATTTACAACATTATGATAAGCGAGAGGCTCTTAAGCAAGTAGAAGAGAAAATAGATGCTCTTCACAATGAGATTGATGAAATTCCTCTAGTTCGTGAATTCAAGCAAAGTCAAATGGATGTTAACCATTTACTTCAATTAGTATCTTCAACAATTTCTAATACTGTAACGGATGAAGTAATTTTATCGATGGGTGGAAATGTCCTACAAGGTACAACAACGAATAAATCTCGTGGCGGTGGCTGCGGTTCTTGTTAAATTGCAAGCGTCTCAAAGGGGTACAAACCTCTTTGAGACGCTTTTTGTTTAGGTAAATAAAACTGTACCTAACTATTTAATGAACTTGAGTCATAAATCCATTTTTCGTGACATATTGTTGTAAGGATTATGGCTTTCCTTCGTTTTATCGTTAAAAGGAAAGTGGTTTTAATTAACTGGTGAAGTTTTACTCACCTGTTTGGAATTCTTCTTCTTTATACTCATACAATTATCATTTCATCTCATTTTATTCGATTTTTTTGGAACAATGGTCATTCGCCCTGCATAGGATGGAAGTGAAGAAAAAACGGCTTTCGCGGTTGCAAGTTTAGATTTGAATGAGGAGGGTTTATACATGGCACAGACAGATGGAGTAAACTACCGTGAGATTATAACGAAAGCGGTATGTGGTAAGGGAAGAAAGTTTTCACAGGCAAGCCATACGATAAGTCCGGCTAGTAAACCAACTAGTATTTTAGGGTGTTGGATCATTAATCACAAGTATGAGGCTTCGAAAAAAGGGGATTCTATTGAAGTGATTGGGAGCTATGACATTAACTGTTGGTTCTCTCATAGTAGCAATACGAAAACGCAAGTAGCTACTGAAACAGTCACATACACAGATGTTGTTCCATTGTCGGTAAGAGATGAAAATGTAATGTCTGATGATTTAGAAGTAATTGCACGAGCAATTCAGCAACCGAACACTCTAGAAGCAACAATTTCGCCAAATGGATCTACTGTTGTTGTCCAAGTGGAAAGAGAATTTCTTGTGGAAATTATTGGTGAAACAAAAGTTTGCGTTGCAGTAAATCCAGAAGGCTGCATTGATGAAATTGAAGCAGCAGATTGGCAAGAGCAAGTCGATGATGAAGAGTTTGAAGACTTAGATCCAAACTTTTTAATGGGTGATTTAGAAGAATAATAATTGAAACATTGAACTAGGAAGGGGGTCACTACTTCCTAGTTTTTTTTCGTTTTCTTAAGATGATTTTACGACAGCTTACATTTCATAGAAGAATGGAAGTTGCTCTATTTACCACCTGATGAAACTACTCCTCTATGCTATAATTAATGTAGAAAAATGAAGAACGTTGGAGGAGAAACATGTCACAGCAAACGCCAATGATAAAACAATATCTAGAAATTAAGGCACAGTATGAGGATGCCTTTTTATTTTTCCGTTTAGGGGATTTTTATGAACTGTTTTTTGAGGATGCCAAGAAGGCAGCGCAGGAATTGGAAATCACATTAACAGGACGTGGAGCAGATAAAGAGAAAATACCAATGTGTGGTGTTCCTTACCATTCAGCAGAAAATTACATCACTCAGTTAATCGCAAAAGGGTATAAGGTTGCGATTTGTGAGCAAGTGGAAGACCCTCGTCAGGCAAAAGGGGTTGTGAAAAGGGAAGTAGTTAAACTTATAACACCTGGTACAGTAATGGACGGAAAAACAATTAATGAGAAAGAAAATAACTTTATTGTTGCGATCACTGATTTTCGTGACGGGAGCTTCGGATTTGTTCGAGCTGATTTAACAACTGGTGAAAGCTATGTCACTTTACTACAAGGAGATATTGATGAGGTTGTTCAAGAGCTTGCATTAACGGGAGCGAAGGAAGTCATTTTGTCTTCTGATTTTGATGAGCTATACCAAAGTAAGTTAACACAAATTTTAGATTTAACAGTTTCATATGAAGGTGAAGAAAGCTTACCAGAAATGTATAAACATCTTTGCGAAGAAATAGGTCAAAATAAATTAATTACATCATTTGCGAGGCTTTGTCACTATTTAATTCGTACGCAAAAAAGGTCACTAGACCATTTGCAAAAAGTACAGCACTATACTACAAATCAATACTTGAAAATTGACCTTCATTCTAAGAAAAATTTGGAGCTAGTTGAAACCAATCGTGAGAAGAAGAAAAAGGGATCATTATTGTGGATATTGGATCAAACGGTAACAGCAATGGGAGGAAGGTTACTCAAGCAATGGGTCGAACGTCCGCTAATTAATCAAGAACTGATTGAAAAGCGAGTGAGTATGGTAGAGGTATTATATGAGCAACTGTTTGAGCGCGAGGATTTACGAGATGAATTAAAGCTAGTTTATGATTTAGAAAGATTAGCAGGTAAAGTTGCTTATGGGAATGTCAATGCCAGAGATTTAGTTCAACTACGTCAGTCGTTACAGCAAATCCCTCATATTGTTGCTAAAGTGAATGGATTGAGCAATAGCTATGGTAACGAATTAGTTTCTGGTGTTGATTGCTGTGAAGAGTTATTAGACCTATTAGAACAAAGTCTAAACGACGACCCACCATTGTCAATTAAAGAAGGTGGGATGATTCGTGAAGGGTACAATCTCGAATTAGACCAATATCGAGATGCGAGTATTAATGGTAAGACGTGGATAGCTCAACTAGAAAAGAAAGAGCGAGAAGAAACAGGGATTAAATCGTTAAAAATTGGCTACAACAAAGTATTCGGTTACTATATCGAAGTCACTAGGTCTAATTTGCAACACCTTACAGATGGTCGTTATGAGCGGAAACAAACGTTATCGAATGCAGAACGTTTTATTACGCCAGAACTAAAGGAAAAAGAGGCTCTTATTCTTGAGGCAGAAGAGAAGATAGAGACACTTGAATATGATTTATTTCTTTCAATAAGAGAAGAGGTTAAGCAGTTTATTTCTCCGCTCCAGTCATTAGCAAAGTGTATTAGCACTATTGATGTCCTGCAAAGCTTTGCGACTGTCAGTGAACAGCAACATTACACGAAGCCAAATTTCTCCAAAGAAAGAGAAGTAAGAATTATAGATGGACGTCATCCTGTCGTTGAGAAAGTAATCCCTAGAGGGGAATATGTAGCAAATGATGTTTCCTTACAGCCAGGTAGGGAAGTACTCCTTATTACAGGACCAAATATGGCTGGGAAAAGTACTTACATGAGACAGTTAGCACTAATCTCTGTGATGGCTCAAATGGGTTGTTTCGTACCTGCGACAGAAGCTACATTGCCAATTTTTGATCAAGTTTTTACAAGAATTGGTGCAGCTGATGATTTAGCAAGTGGTCAAAGTACGTTTATGGTTGAAATGCTTGAAACAAAACATGCACTTACGAAGGCTACACAAGATAGCTTACTGTTGCTAGATGAGATTGGGCGAGGAACTTCTACGTATGACGGGATGGCGTTAGCACAATCGATTATTGAATACATTCATACGAATATCGGCGCAAAGACATTATTTTCCACTCATTATCACGAATTAACAGCGTTAGAAAATATATTAGAGCATCTTAAGAATGTTCATGTGTCTGCAGTAGAAAAGGACGGGAAGGTTGTTTTCCTTCATAAGGTTGTTGATGGACAAGCTGACCGAAGCTACGGTATTTATGTTGCTGAGCTTGCTGAGCTTCCTAAAGAGGTTATTTCTCGTGCTGAGGCAATTCTAACAGATTTAGAGCAGTTTAATAGAGATGGGAAGGAAGCTGTAGTTAGTCAGCCGATTCAGGTTCATGAGGCAGAGCAAATTTCACTATTTCCTTCAGAGGATGTGGATTCTTCTACTAAGGAAAAAAAGATAAGTTCAGTAGAAAAGAAGATTATTGAAAACATACGTAAGGCTGATATTTTAAATATGACGCCAATTGAAGCATTACAACAGCTTAATGAGCTTCAAAAGAAACTTCGATTGAAGTAGATATTGATATAGCTACCACACGTTGCGTACTTGCTCACGGAATTCACATATAGCAAGATTTTAAAGATTGAACCTGCTTCTGACAATACTAAAAGTCCAATGATAGAGAAAACCATCCTTTTCATTGGACTCCTAAGAGAGGAGGAAGACCTATGGGGAAAATAGTTAAGCTAGATGAACAGCTATCAAATAAAATAGCAGCAGGCGAAGTAGTAGAACGTCCTGCATCGATTGTCAAAGAGCTAGTCGAAAATGCGATAGATGCAAATAGCAGTAAGATCCTTATTGATGTTGAAGAAGGTGGATTGTCTAAAATAAGAGTACTAGATAACGGTGATGGCATCGAAGACGACGATGTGGAAACGGCCTTCTTTCGTCATGCCACAAGTAAAATTAAAACCGATAAGGATTTATTTAAAATCCTGACACTAGGGTTTCGTGGCGAGGCTCTACCGAGTATTGCTTCTGTCTCCTTTGTAGAGTTGAATACAAGTCTTGGTGAGGGTGCTGGAACGAAGCTTATAATTGAAGGTGGTAAAATCACAGACAAAGCTCCAGCGAAGAGTCGTAAAGGGACAGAGGTGATAGTGTCGAACCTCTTCTATAATACTCCAGCACGTTTGAAGTATTTGAAAACCGTCCATACAGAGCTTGGAAATATTAGCGATGTCATTAACCGTCAGGCTTTAGCTCATCCCGATATTTCGTTTCAGTTAGTTCATAATGGAAAGGAAATGCTTCATACGAGTGGTAATGGCGATTTATTACATGTTATTTCTGCTATCTATGGTCGTTCAGTTGCTAAGAAAATGCTACCTTTAAAGGTAGAATCAATTGATTTTAAAATTACAGGATATATTGCGAAACCAGAAATTACGAGAGCCTCAAGGCAATATATTTCAACCTTTATTAACCATCGATATATTCGTAACTTCCCGTTAGCGAGAGCGATTCAAGATGGTTACCATACATTATTACCGATCGGACGGTATCCTTTAGTCGTACTTAATATAGATATGGATCCATTATTAATTGATGTGAACGTTCATCCTTCAAAGCTAGAAGTACGTTTAAGTAAAGAAGAGGTATTAACTGAGCTTGTAACAGATGGTATAAAATCTATTTTTAAAGAAACGCAGTTGATTCCTGATGGGACTATTTCGAAGGGAGAAAAACAGAAGTCAGAGCAAATAAGCTTTTCATTATCGTCCTTCGACTTGTCTCCTAAGAAAAAAACTGACGCAGAAGTAAGGCAAGAACCGATTTACAAAGAAGCACCCCTTATAAAAAAAGAAGAACAACCTATAACTACTACGAACTATCGCCAGGAACAAGAGGCTAATACGATAGATAGAGTCTTGGAAAATACAGTAATTGCAGAGGAATTGATAGATGAGGTTTCAGACATTCAAGAACGAATCGAAGAGCGTAACATCGTAAGTGAAACCGATAATCGGGTACCTGCCTTTTATCCAATTGGGCAAATGCATGGAACGTATATTCTAGCTCAAAATGAAAATGGCCTTTATATTATTGACCAACATGCGGCCCAAGAGAGGATTAAATATGAGTACTTCAAAGAGAAGGTTGGTCAGGTGAATCCGGAAGTTCAAGATCTCCTAGTACCAATTACATTTGAGTTTACACAAGGTGAAGCACTTATTATTGAAGAAAATAAACAGGCACTCGAAGAAGTTGGGGTGTATGTAGAACCATTTGGGGCACAAGCATTTATTGTTCGTTCTCACCCTACGTGGCTGCCTAGAGGGCAAGAGGAAGAAACGATTAAAGAGATGATTCAACAGGTGCTAGATAATAAGAAGATAGAGATTAAGAAACTAAGGGAAGAAGCAGCAATTCTAATGTCTTGTAAGGCTGCTATTAAAGCAAACAGGCATTTACGTCAGGATGAAATGTTTGCTCTATTAGAATCTTTACGAAAAACGAGTGAACCATTTACATGCCCACATGGCAGACCTATTATCATTCATATATCTACGTATGAGATGGAAAAAATGTTTAAACGAGTAATGTAGAGTGGAGATGTCTGAAAAGGTAATAAACCACCTTTTGGGCATCTTATTCAAATGAGTTTATAGGAGGTAAAGTATAACCCTTTACTTCATTTGATATCTTTTTAAATTATAGTTATATCTTTTCAAAAAATGGACAATAATGAATTTAGCCTGCCTGCTTGCTGAAGCATTGCTTACTTATTGTTGGTCATGTAAGATGAGAATAAAGTAGATAAGTAAAAAAGAGGGATAGACGTGGTAGTAACGACCGCATTAAGAACTACAGAGCAATTAGATCAGTATGCAATTGATATTGCTAATGAATTAGAACTACCATTTTTGCCACGTAATAAAAGAAAACTTTCAAAAGTACGAGAGCTTGTTGATGGTAATCTTCTTGTTGTAGGAAAGGAACAGCTTAAACTTTACTACAATGATGTAGATGAACCATTCTTTTTTCATCCTAATACTGCCATGTTTCGGATTAAGAGGTTAATACGAGGCGAGCAAGACCCTCTCATTGAAGTTTGTCAGTTAAAAAAAGGAATGAGTTTTCTTGATTGTACTCTCGGTATGGCTTCAGATAGTATGGTTGCTAGTGCAGCTGTTACTGAAAGTGGAAAAGTCCTTGGGTTAGAGGCTGAAAATCTAATAGCGTTTATAATTAAAAATGGTCTAAAACGCTGGGACGCAAAGAATGTACATATTAATAGTGCCATGAGACATATTGAAGTTATTCAAACGAATCATGAAGATTATTTGCATACATTTCCATCAAATTCGTTTGATATAGTTTATTTTGATCCGATGTTTGAGGAAGAAATTGATTCAGTTGGAATTGCACCCTTAAAATCAATTGTACAAAAAAGTCCATTGTGCAAAGGTAGTATTGAAGAGGCAAAACGAATAGCCAAAAAAAGAGTCGTGTTAAAAGACCATTTTCGTAGTAAACGATTTGAAGAGTTTGGTTTTCACATAATAAAGAGACCGACCTCCAAATTTCATTATGGGTATATTGATGTGTGAGATGGATTTTGTAAAGAGGAGAAAGAAATGAAAGAAAAATTAGTAGTTATCGTTGGTCCAACTGCGGTAGGTAAGACGAAGACGGGAATAGAGCTAGCAAAGGCTCTACATGGGGAAGTTATTAGTGGAGATTCTATGCAAATTTATAAAGGGATGGATATCGGTACAGCAAAGGTGACAGAAGAAGAAATGGAACATATTCCACACCATTTGATTGATATTAAAGAGCCAACTGATTCATTCTCCGCTGCAGAATTTCAAGGGTTAGTAAAGCCACTTATCACTGAGTTAAACAACAAAAGAAAAATTCCTTTTATCGTTGGTGGTACTGGGCTTTACGTGAAATCAGTTACTCATGATTACCAGTTTCCAGAGACTGAGGCTGATGAAGAGTATCGTCTTGAGTTAGAGCAATATGTGAAAGAGCATGGTGTAGATGAATTACATAAAAAGTTATATTCTATCGATCCAACTAGAGCTGATGCAATACATCCTAATAATTATCGTCGTGTTATTCGGGCATTAGAGTTATATCGAACATCGGAAGGACAAATAGAAGCTCCAAATGATGAAGAAAAACCATCGCCTTATCAATTAGTGATGATAGGCTTAACAATGGATAGAGAAGTCTTGTATAATCGAATTAATAAACGAGTCGATATCATGGTGAATAATGGACTAATTGAGGAAGTGTCAAGGCTATACTATCAAGGGGTGCGAAACTGTCAATCAGTACAAGCTATTGGGTATAAAGAAATTTATGAATACTTAGATGGTACAGTTAGTTTAGCTGATGCAATTGAGAATTTAAAGCGTAACTCTAGAAGGTATGCGAAAAGACAGCTAACGTGGTTTCGGAATAAGGCAGATGTAGAATGGTTCGATATGACAGGTGTCAATTTTTCAGAAAAAATTGTAGAAATAAAGCAATTTGTAGAAGGAAAGTTAAAATGAAAAGCGAAATAGTATATAGTCGTGTAAATAGGAGGGGAACTGTGAAATGAAGCAATCAGTTAATATTCAAGACCAGTTTTTAAATCAACTTCGTAAGGACAATATCCAAGTAACAGTATTTCTACTTAATGGATTCCAATTACGAGGTCTAATAAAGGCATTTGATAACTTTACAGTTATATTAGAAACAGAAGGAAAGCAGCAATTAGTTTATAAACATGCAATCTCTACATTTTCGCCGCAACGTAATGTACAAGTAAATGTAGATAATGAACAATCTTCATAGATAGAAGTAGCGTAAATATACAAATCCTCCTATTGGTGGGTTTGTATATTTTTTTAAGTAAACGTTGGAGAAAATAGTGAGGGAATTGTAATACTAATGACTTTACTGATTGTATAAAAAATAGGGTAGGTGGGGACATGATTAATAAATTTGTTACACCAGAAATTATCTTCGGCAAGGGTGCTATCCAACAGGTAGGTGAATGTTTTTTACGATTAGGTGCTAAAAAGGTGCTAGTTGTTAGTGATAAAGGGGTTTGTGGTGTTGGATGGGTTGAACAGGCGATCTCTAGTTGTGTGGAAGCGGGATTAGCTTATGCTACATTTTTTGAACTGACAACGAACCCACGAGATTTCGAAGTAATGAATGGTGCTCTGATATATGAAGAACATGAATGCGATGCAGTTCTTGGCATTGGTGGTGGTAGTTCACTAGATGTGGCTAAGGCAATTGCCATCGTTGTAACAAATGGAGGAAGTATTAATGACTATGAAGGGGTAGATAAAATACATTCACCATTGCCTCCGTTAATCATGATTTCAACTACTGCGGGATCAGGGTCAGAAGTTTCTCAATTTTCCGTTATTTTAGATTCGGCACGAAAAAAGAAGATGACGATTATCTCTAAATCACTTGTCCCAGATATTTCAATTACCGATCCTTTAACGTTAATGACGAAGGATGCAGCACTAACAGCTTCGACAGGTTTAGATGTATTAACTCATGCTATTGAGGCTTATGTTAGTGTGGCTGCTACACCGCTTACAGATGTTCAAGCGAAAAATGCTATTTATCTAGTAAGTCGTTATTTAAGACCTTCTGTTGCATCAAAAACAAATGAAGAAGCAAAGAATGAAATGGCAATGGCGAGCCTTCAAGCTGGTTTGGCTTTCTCGAATGGTATTTTAGGAGCCGTCCATGCGATGTCGCATGCTATTGGTGGTCGATGTGATTTATCACATGGTGAAGTGAATTCAATCCTACTTCCTTATGTTATGGAATTTAATTTAATTGCCAAGCCAGAACGTTTTTCAGATATTGCTAGATTAATGGGTGCGGATATTCGTGGTTGTTCCGATTCTGAGGCTGGGAGAAAGGCTGTTGAATTAGTCAAGAGCTTGTCTCAAGATATTGGTGCACCAAAGCGCTTATCTGAGTTAGGTTTTACAAACGAAAACCTTGAAGGAATAGCAAAAGATTCAATTGAGGACGCATGTATGATTACAAATCCACGTGATATATCATTATCAGAAATCAAGAAAATTGTTTCGTTAGCGATTTAGGAGGTTCATTGTGATAGAGAAAAAGCCAATCATAGAATTGCTTACAGGTGTAAAATCTTCGAAAAGAAGCTATTATACAGAGCTAAAGAAAACTATCGAACAATTAGAAAGAAAGAATATGAAGCTAGAAATTATTAATGAAGTAATGAAGAGCTTCAAAGTTGATATGTCGATGGATGAGATGCTTGAAAATGTAATGAAAAAGCTTGAGAAACTTTATAAAGTTGACCGCCTGAGCCTATCAATTTATGAAAATAAACAACTTATTCTTACAAATGTGTATCCAGTTGATTCCTTTTTTTTGAAGCTTGGAGAAGTACTACCAGAGCAGGACTCACTTTATTATAAAGCTGTTTATAGTAGGGAAGCTTTATTTCATTCTGTGAAGAATCCTAATGAGTTATCTAATATTGAGCAAGCAACAATACAAACGTTAAATATAAAATCATTATTTGTTTTTCCGCTTTTAAGCAAGAATAGTGTTTCAGGTATTCTAAGTTTAGGTAGTAATGAAATTGTTGAGTTTGATGAAAGAGATGTTACTTTCTTACAGCAGCTCGCTGACCAATTAGCTGTTTGTATAGAAAATTCTAGACTGTATCATGCTGTCTTACATGGGAAGAAAGAATGGGAGGAAACGTTTCGTGCAGTAGAGGATTTGCTTATTTTTGTCGATATGGATTACCGGATTATTCGATTTAATGATGCGGTTAAATCTTTTTATCAAATCAATGATGACAGTTTATATGGTCAAAGTATAAAAGATGTCATTACTTATAAAGCATCGAAAAGCACAACGATTTGTCCAATTGATGAAAGTTATCATACAAGAGAAGTAGCCAATCAACAACTACATTTAACCAATGGGAAAATAGTAGATGCCTATACTTACCCTGTCTATAATGAGGATTCTGAAATGTACGGTGTGATTGTCTATATGAAAGATGTAACGAAAAAAGTTTATACAGAAGCTCAATTATTACACTCTGGTAAGTTAGCAGCAATAGGAGAGCTAGCTGCTGGAGTAGCTCATGAATTGAATAGTCCACTGACTGCTATCATTGGAAATGCACAATTATTAATGCGTGATTTTGATAAAGATAACATGTCTTACCAATTACTTTCAGATATTTATAATTGTGGGGATCGTTCAAAAAATATTATTCGTAACTTATTAACTTTTTCTAGACAAGATGAGAATGATGTACAAGGCTGTTCATTGAATCAAGCGATAAAACATGTATTAAGCTTGATTCGTTTTCAAGTGGAACGGCAATGTATCACAATTGAAACAAAGCTTTGTGAGGGCTTACCTGAAGCGAAAGGGAGTATTCAACAAATTGAACAGATTGTCATTAATCTAGTTATCAATGCTAGAGATGCGATAGAGCAAACCGAGAATGAAAAGAAATTAATTAAGATTGAGACGGGTCAGAAGCAAATTAATAAAAAGGAATGGTTATATTTAAGTGTTGAAGATAACGGAATTGGGATTAGTGAGGATTACATGAAAGAAATATTTAGACCTTTCTTTACGACAAAGGAAGCAATTCAAGGAACTGGTTTAGGGTTATCGGTAAGTCTTGGAATTGCAAAGGAACATGGTGGCACAATTGAGGTTAATAGTGAGGAAGGCAAAGGAAGTAGGTTTACTTTATTAATACCGAAAATGTAAATGGTCACAGGGGGTAGGGATGAAAAGAATTTTGGTAGTGGATGATGAGAGGGAAGTTGTCACATTTTTATATTATTTATTATCTAAAAAGGGCTATGATGTGACATATGCACATAATTATGATGAAACGATTGAGAAACTAGAGCTAAAAGAAGTAGATTTAGCATTAGTAGATTTGAAAATGCCTGATACTAACGGCATTACAGTTTTGAAAAGGATTAAAGAATATTACCCTTCTTGTAAGGTCGTAATTATGACTGGGTATAGTACAGTGAAGACAGCAGTAGATGCAATAAAAAATGGTGCAAGTGATTATATAGAAAAGCCCTTCGATGATATAGATAAGCTAGAAAAACATATTGATGAACTGATACATACAAATACAGTATTTTATGATTATGAAATTGAAAAAATTGCTCAAAGCATTGGGATGGTCGTCGGTCAAACAGAGGAAATGAATATTCTGCTGAAAATGGCTTATAAGTTTGCAAAGAAAAATATAAATGTTCGTATAGAAGGAGAAACAGGTACAGGGAAAGAGGTGCTAGCTCGTTTTATACATGAAGCGAGTATGAGACCAAACCAGCCTTTTATCGGTGTGAACTGTGGAGCTTTTTCGGAAACCTTACTAGAGAGCGAATTATTTGGCCATGAAAAGGGAGCTTTTACAGGTGCAAGTCAACAAAGAAGAGGTCTTTTTGAAGTGGCGAGTAGTGGTACTCTCTTTTTAGATGAAGTAGCAGAAGCATCTCCTTCAATTCAAGTGAAATTATTAAGAGTACTAGAAACAAGGGAATTTATGAGGGTTGGCAGTGAGCAGTCACTACATACAAATACGAGAATCATTACAGCTTCTCATGTCAATTTAGAAGAAGCAGTGAAAAAGAAAGAATTTAGAGAAGACTTAATGTACCGTTTAGATGTTGTGAAGCTTAGTATTCCTCCGTTAAGAGAGCGCAAAGAAGACATAGAAATGTTAGTAGATAAACTATTGAGTAATACCCCTAGTGTAAGTTTTTCAAAAGAATCATTACATTATTTATCGAACTACCAATGGCCAGGAAATATTCGAGAGTTATCAAACGTAGTAACTAGAGCTGTTGCGTTAGCAGAGGGAGAGACGGATGTCATTACCCCTGAATATTTACCTCGTCAAATTACATTACAAAAAAGTTGTGTTGAAAAGCAGGAGGGGAGAAATGAGCTTGATATCCCTCAACAATTAGTAGGAGATTCTTATAAGGAAGAGTTAGCTGAATATGTAGATGAATGGAAGAATCGAATTCTAACATTATGGGAGCAGGAACGAGTGATTGACCTTGAGGAAATCCAGAACAATTTGAAAGAACTAGAAGAAAAGATAGAACGTTCCTTTGTGACTCGAGCACTGAGAGAAACATTAGGTAATCGAAAGGAAGCATCTAAGCTACTTAATATTTCTGTGAGAAAATTAAGGTACATCATGAATGAAAAGGGACAACTGAAATAATAGGATTGAATGAGACATAGCTATTGTAAGTTGTAGATGGGTAAAAGAGGCTGGGACAAAAGGTCGTTTGACCTTTTGTCCCAGCCTCGAAGCAATGTGCTCCGTTCGCTACATCTTTCAAGGCGCGTAGCGAACGGAGCCATTGCACACCTATTGAAGACTTGTGTCCCAACCTCCTCCTTGGAGAGAGGTAATCACTTTTCTTAACAAGTTGAGCAATCTTCACAAGAGCAATACGCGTTTAAAGCGTTTACACTATGGGCTAGAGCAGCTCCAGCCTTTAAAGCTGTTGCAACCATAATCGCTTCTGAAATTTCTTGAATTGTTGCGTCAGCTGTTTTTGCTGCCTTTGTATGAAGCTCAATACAATATGGACAACCAGTTGCGTGCGCGGAAGCGACTGCAATTAATTCTTTTTCTTTTACAGTTAGTGCACCAGGTTTCATTGTTTGTTTATCGAAGTCAATGAAGGCTAAGAATGCATCTTTATTTAACGTAGAGAACTCTTTCAATCTATCAAAATATTGTTGTTTATACAAAACATCTTCATCTGCATCAAACGCATTTAATGCATTTACACCGTGTGCTAAGGCAGAACCAGCTTTCATTGCAGTTGCAACAAATAATGCTTCTGACATTTCTTCTTGTGTCCCACCAGCATCTTTGAATTGATTTACGTGAATATCAATACAATATGGACAACCAGTAATGTGTGCAACAGCGACAGCAATTGTTTCTTTCTGTTTAACAGATAAGGCACCTTTTTTTAATGCATCTTTATCAAATTTAATAAAAGCTTGGAATGCTTCAGTTGCGTGCTCGTTTAATTCACCGATTCGATTGAAATAAGACATTTTGTATAAAATTTTGTCCCCCATTGTTAGCCCCCTTGAATTATATAAGTAATACGATTTATAAAGTTATTGCTTAAAAAACAGGAGCCTTACTCACGTTATTGAGAAGCTCCTGCTGTGTGTGATTTGTTGTGATTTGTGACTAATACAATTTTATTAGTATGATCCAGCGATAATATCTTTTAGCTCTTGTAATGTTGCTTTTCTTGGGTTTGTAAGAGCGCATGCATCATTCATTGCATTTTCAGCCAGAATAGCGATGTCTTCTTCTTTAGCTCCCAGCTCAGTAAATCCAGAAGGAATGCCAACATCTTTAGCTAATGTCTCAATAGCAGTTATTGCTTTTTCTGCTGCTTCACGCGTTGGTAAACCGCTTACATTTTCACCTAGAGCAACAGCAATATCTACAAAGCGTTCGGGCTTAGCAATTAGGTTAAAACGCTCTACGTGTGGTAATAGGATTGCATTACATACTCCGTGTGGTAAGTTATAGAATCCACCGAATTGGTGAGCGATTGCATGTACATAACCTAATGATGCGTTGTTAAATGCCATACCAGCTAAGAATTGTGCATAAGACATATTGTTACGAGCGTCAATGTCTTCACCATTTGCTACAGCTGCACGTAGATTATTACTTACTAGACGAATTGCTTGTAAAGCACACGCATCTGTAATTGGAGTAGCTGATGTAGAAACATATGCTTCGATTGCATGTGTTAAAGCGTCCATTCCAGTTGCTGCTGTTAAACCAGCTGGCTTTTTCACAGTTAATATAGGGTCGTTAATTGAGATTGTAGGTGTAACGTGTTTATCTACAATTGCCATTTTAATTTTTCTTTCGCTATCTGTAATGATACAGAAACGTGTCATTTCACTTGCAGTACCTGATGTCGTATTGATTGCGATGATAGGTATAGATGGTGATTTAGATTGGTCTACACCTTCATAATCATGAATACGTCCTCCATTAGCAGCGACTAAACCAATACCTTTTGCGCAGTCGTGTGAGCTACCGCCACCTAATGATACGATTGCATCACAACCTTTATCGTTATATGCATTTAATCCGTCTTCAACATTTTTATCTGTCGGGTTAGGCTCAGCACCTGAGAAGATTTCAACTTCTACTCCAGCTTCTCGAATATAAGCAGCGATTTGGTCTGCAACTCCCATTTTGTATAATCCTTCGTCGGTAACGATTAATGCTCTTTGGCACCCAAGAGATTTGATTCTTGGACCAGCTTCTTTCACTGCTCCAACTCCCATTAAGTTCACACTCGGAATGAAAAAACCATATACTTGTTCAGCTGACATAATACGAACTCCCCCTAGAAAGAAAAATTATTTTTGCTACACCATTCTATATTGCAAGGGCTATGCCAACTTTTAAGAAAAGCATAAATAAACTGAAAATTTTATATTTAATTAGGATTTTTATTTAACTGATTAGAGTTCCTTATAATAAGGAAAACATTTGAAAATACTGCATTTATTAGGGGTGGTAAAAGTCAGAAAAATTAATAGGAGGTTGTACATAAAAATTAGTTACTTTAAAAAGGAGTGGTTGGAAGATGCTCCTTATTTTAAGGGATATGCCGAAAGTGCGGCACAATGTAACGTTGTTTTGTTAGGACTTGCCATATTAATGATAGAGGTTGTTTTTGAATATAAAAAAGAAGGCACGGAAAAATTCACTTTTTCGTGCCTTCTATGAATCTAGCTATTTAAATTACTATATTCAATATAACGTTGTAATAGATGGGGGGTTTTTAATCCGAGGATGCGTTGGATATCTTCGATTGGTACATTATTTGAAAGTTGATTAAGGATAAACGTATGACGTATTAGCTTAGCTGAAATTCCTTTACGTAATCCAGCTCGTTTTACTTCTTCACGGATCATTTTTTGAATCGCTATTTCTGTTAATGCTTTCGGTTGATCAAGCTCATAGAGCCAACGGTACGTATTACGCTGAAAGTCAAAAGAAACAAAGAATGGGTCATGACTATGGTATCTCGGTCGAACAGGTTCAGGTATTTGTTTGAAATAGGTATAGAGCTGAACTTTGTCGTTTTCGTTAATAGTAATTGTTCTTGAAAGGCTCGTTTTTGAAGCAATGTAAATAGTATTGTTTTCAAAATGAATATCTTTCATTTTTAAGTTTGTTAGTTCTTGAAGTGTAAGACCATAAGATAGGAATAGTAGAAATATAGAAATATTACGATCGACAAGAAAGTGTCTACTTTTTTCTTGATTTTCAGTTAAGCCATTCATTGATTTCACACTTTTGAATAATTTTTCAGCTTCTTTCTCTGTTATGAAATGATCAGTTTGAAAAGAATGTTCTTTTAATGATAGAAGTTCAATCCCATCTATTGGATTATCATTACATACTCCTTGCTTAATGGAGTATTTATATAGCTGATTAAGAACAGTCGCGATTCTTTTCGTTGTTCGAATATTGTACTTACGTTCTTTTTCAAGTAACCAAAAAAACGGTTTAATTTCTTCAGTCGTTAGCATTAACCAATTAGTCACCTCTTTTGCTTCGTATTCCTCGGCTAGCCACTTAAAAAAGTCTTCTAAATCATAGAAATACCGCCGTACCGTTGAAGGCTGTCGTTTTCCTTCTAAGGATGTTAAGTATTCTTTTACAGTAGAGGGAAGTATTGAGTCGTGTAAAAGATTCATGCGACACCTCCTTAGTTATTTCTTTTATTATAGCAAGCTGTTCATTTATTTGGAATTTTTAGAGACAACTAGTAATCTCAGAAAAAGGTAGGCATTTGTCACAAAAAATTTCAACTTGCGTATAGTAGTGTAAGGAAAAGTGAACAGAAGGGGTGTGACATAAATGAAAAACCCATCATCAAGGACACGTTCAAAAGGTCAAATAAATGTTGTGTTAAATCATAAATCAAATAAACAGTCAGACTTAAGGCATCAATTTGTTTCAAAAGAAGAGAAAGAGAAACATTACATCTTAGAACGTGTTGAAAAAGAACTAGAATCACTAGTTGGTTTACAAGATATTAAGCGCTTTCTGAAAGAAATTTACGCTTGGTTATATATTAATAATTGTAGAAAAGAAGAAGGGTTAAAAGTTGCAAAACAATCACTGCACATGATTTTTAAAGGAAATCCAGGTACGGGTAAGACAACTGTGGCAAGACTTATTGCGAAATTCTTTCATGACATGGATGTTTTATCAAAAGGGCATTTAATAGAGGTAGAAAGGGCAGATTTGGTTGGTGAATACATTGGCCATACAGCTCAGAAAACGAGGGAGATCATTAAGAAAGCAAGTGGTGGTGTATTATTTATTGATGAAGCCTATTCTCTCGCGCGTGGTGGTGAAAAAGACTTTGGAAAAGAGGCAATAGATACGTTAGTCAACAGTATCGTATGACTTTTTCCTAAATACAAGCTATAAAGGAGGACAAGCTTACCTTCTTAAATTCAAAAGGTAAAACTCTTTTTGGTTATTCTCATTAATGGTAAACTATAGACAAATCAAGTGGTAATGAAAGGGGAATTTTACATTGGAATATCGTAAGTTAGGTAAGAGTGGAATTGTTGTATCTGAGCTTTGTTTAGGAACCATGACATTTGGGAGAGGCACATCAGAGGATGAATCAATCGCAATTGTCGATCGATTTCTTGAGGATGGTGGGAACTTTATTGATACGGCAGATGTATATGCAAGGGGTACATCCGAGGAATATGTAGGCAAAGCGATTAAAGGTAAACGCTCTGAAGTAATTGTGGCAACGAAGGTTCGAATGAAAGTTGGTGTCCATCCGAATGCAAATGGCTATTCTCGTAAACGTGTATTAGAAGGTGTTGAAGCAAGCTTAAAGCGTTTAGATACTGATTATATTGATTTATATCAGCTTCATGTTTGGGATAATTTAACACCAATTGAGGAGACGTTACGCACGTTAGACGACTTAATCACGTCAGGGAAGGTACGTTATATAGGATGCTGTAACTTCTTAGCTTGGCAGTTAATGAAGTCATTATCTTATAGTGAAAGACAAAAGTATGCCAAATTCATCACGGTACAGCCTCAATATAATCTGTTACATAGAGAAATCGAAAGGGAATTACTCTCTCTTTGCAAAGAGGAAGATATAGCTGTCATTCCATGGGCACCTTTAGCAGGTGGTTTTTTAACTGGAAAATATGAAGGGTACGAATTACCATCAGAAGGACGATTTTCTTTAGGTTGGACAGGTGAATATGGCTGGGAAAATATCGCTCTAGAACGACATTTTCACATTCTAAATAAGGTAAAAGAAATTGCGAGTGAAATTGGGAAAACTCCAGCACAAGTAGCACTTAATTGGGTGTTAAACAAAGAATGTGTTACATCTCCGATTTTCGGACCTCGAACAATGGAGCAATATGAAGAAAATATTGGTGCTATCGGTTGGAAATTAAGTGAAGAGCACTTTAATAAGTTAGATGAAATTAGTGCATTACCATCAGAGTACCCTGAAAGATTTATCGAAAAATTCAAGCGTACTTTATAGTTTAGTGGGGTGACTTAAAAGGTGATTTATATCTTTTAAGGTCACCCCTCTTATATTAAGAGCACTCATTATTCACTAATTTACTATTGGTATGTATAATACCTAATGAGGTATAAAAGTAAAGAGGTGGTTATTTGGAAAAGAAAGAGCAATGTCAGACGAATTGAGGGATTAAGAAAAAGAGAATGAAGTTTATCCCGCCAATATGACCGGGCATTCTCATATGGCTTCTGGTAGGAGCTATTTATGTGATATACAATTTCATCAAATAACGTTTTCTGAAAAACTAAAGAGATGGTACACAGGTAAAGTGTGCCATCTCTTTAGTTTTTTTGTTAACGATTTTTTATCATGAAATGTAATACTGGTCGATGGAGAGTGATTAAATACTTACTGTATTGGTATTCTCTCAGGACTTAATTGTAATTTTTCTTATAAGACAAACTCTAGTATACATATAATCTTCTATACCTATATAAGTGGGGGAGATGTGATGAGGAGAAAAAGATTAAAGGGAGAGGATTTGACAATAAAGGTTCAATGGGAAAAACCTACGAAAGAATCTGAACAGCAGTGGAAACATTTCGTTCAATGGCTAATGTCGAACGCAAATAAACGTTGATGAAATAACAGGAAGCTGAAAAAGGGTTTCTCAGAGGTGATACAATGCTCGGTGGAAAGGTTATTGTTTACGCTCGTGTATCAACGGATGAGCAAGCTGTAAAAGGGTATAGTATCGAGGCTCAAATAGAAAATGGAATAGAAAAGGCTAGAGAGTTGGGATATTCCGAAGAACAGGTAGTCATATTAAAAGAACAAAGCTCAGGAGCTACGCTAGATAGGCCAAGTCTTAGTTATTTACGAGAGTCAATTGCAAATGGTGATAAGCCAAAAATAATTATTGTCTATGATCCTGACAGATTATCACGTCAACTAACCCAACAGTTAATTTTAACCGATGAATGGATTAAATCAGGGATACAATTAGAATTTGTTAATTTTGAGTGGAAGCAAACACCAGAAGGAATGATGTTCTATCAGTTAAGGGGGATGTTTGCTCAATATGAACGGGAAAAAATCAGAGAACGAACAATTCGAGGGCGGCTAACAAAAATCAAGAAACATGGAAAGCTAAGTGTTGATCCAAGGCTTTTTGGTTATCGTTTTGATACAAAAGACGATATTCTTAAAGTGAATGGAAAAGAAAGTGCAATTGTTAAACAAATCTTCCAGTTAGCTGCAAAGGGAAAGAGTGGAGAAGCAATCGCACGTACATTAACTGCAGAAAACATTCAAGCACCTCGTGGAGAAAAATGGTACGGTTCAACAGTAACAAGAATTATAAGAAATAGAAGTTATTTAGGGACTTTCATGGCGTATAAGACTGATTATCATCAAGGAGTAAAAAGGAAACGGAATGAAGATGAACAGTTCCCTATTCCGATACCTCAACTAATTGAGCAACCTCAGTTCGACTTAGCTAATAAAACAATTGATAAATTTAGAACAAATACAGGAAGACCATCAACTAGACCTTATTTATTAAAGGGAATAGGTCAATGTCAATGTGGTGCATCAATGGTTGCAACTGTAAAATCAGGGAACAGGGAATATACGTACTATAAATGTTCTAGTAAAAGTAAAACCTGTTCTGGATATTGGAATTCAAAAATTGTAGATACGGAGATTTGGAAAAAAGTGAAATTAGAGCTTTGTAACATACAATTATTTAACAAAGAATCATTCCTAAGCCCTTTAGTGGAAACTGGTTGGAGGCAAGAAAAAGCAGAATTACTAAAGAAGAAAGAAAAAAATATACGAAAGCTTGAGAATTTGTTAGAGTTGTTTATTAATGAAGAAATTGAAAAAGAATTATTTCAGCATTCTAAGGAAAATTTAGAGAAGGAAAGGGATAAAATAGAAAAAATGCTTCATAACTTAGATGTTCTAAACGAAGAAGTGGTTGAGGACAATTTTTTTACAAGTGATGATGTATTGAAGATCCTTGATGAAATTTCTATTGAAAAGAAGAATGAATTGATGCAAATGTTAGTAGAGAAGGTAAGTTTTCACAAAGATTATCAATTGTTGATTGAATTCAAACTTTCAGATCGTTATTATGGGAGATAGCCAAACGTTAGTGAAAGCTATGGAAGACCAACAACATGAATTTGTCTTAATTTTGGCTGGGTACTCAAAAGAAATGGACTATTTTCTCTCTTTAAACCCTGGATTGCCTTCTCGCTTTCCGATATCAATTGATTTTCCGGATTATTCTACTGATGAATTAATGGAGATAGGAAGTAAATTATTAGAGGAACGTGAATATTGGCTAGCAACAGAAGGCGAATGGAAGGTACGAGAGCATTTACGAAAAATTAAAACAGATAGTGGTCGAACTTTTAGTAATGGAAGATATATTCGAAATTTAATCGAGCAGGCAATTCGTTCACAGGCGGTTAGATTATTAACGGAAGGTAAATATGACCGTCAATCATTAGCAATATTAGCTGCATCTGATTTTGATTTTGAACATTCTACTGTTCGGCCATATGCATAATAGAGGTGGATAATGATTGAAAGATATTAATAGTGATGCAATTGAACAAGTGTTACTTGTTGGCTGTCAAACAAAAGACCAGTTAGACGATGATTTTGACTACTCAATGAGTGAATTAGAATCATTAACGAAAACAGCAAAAGGGCAAGTTGTAATGACGGTTACACAGAAACGTTCAGTCATTGATCCCGCGACCTATATTGGTCGTGGGAAAGTGAGTGAAATTGAGGAAATTATAAATGAATTAGATGTGGATTTGATTATTTTTAATGATGAATTAACACCTAGTCAAGTTCGAAACCTGTCAGCTAGTTTTGAAATACGTATTGTTGATCGGACTCAATTGATTCTTGATATTTTTGCTAAGCGAGCTCAATCAAGAGAAGGGATATTACAAGTTGAGTTGGCTCAGCTCAACTATTTACTTCCTCGACTTAAGGGACAAGGTACAGCGTTATCAAGGCTAGGTGGTGGAATCGGAACAAGAGGACCTGGGGAAACAAAGTTAGAATCTGACCGACGTCATATTAGACGGAGAATGGATGAGATAAAAACACAGCTTAGCACGATTCTAAGCCATCGAGAGAGATACCGTGAAAGAAGAAAGCAAAATCAGACGATACAAATTGCGTTAGTTGGGTATACGAATGCAGGTAAGTCTACGTTATTAAATAAATTAACAAATGCAGATACGCTTGAAGAAGATTTACTATTTGCGACTCTAGATCCAACAACAAGAAAGCTTAAGTTACCATCAGGATTAAATGTTCTGCTATCTGATACTGTAGGATTTATTCAAGATTTACCGACAACGTTGATTGCAGCTTTTCGTTCAACTCTTGAAGAGGTGTGTGAAGCAGACTTTATTCTTCACGTCGTTGATGGGTCTCACCCTAATCATTTCCAACATGAACAAACGGTCCTTTCATTATTGGATGAGCTTGAGGTGAAAGATGTCACAGTTTTAACAGTTTATAATAAACGAGATAAAATTCATGAAGACTTTTATCCATCATCAAAGCATAATACAATTAAAGTCTCAGCGTTTTCAAAGGAGGATAGGGATAGCCTTTTAAAAGAGATTGAGCGTTTGTTAAAAGAAAAAATGGAATTTTACCGAGTGTTTATCCTTCCGACAGAAGGAAAGCTACTTGCAGAATGTGTGGAGAAGTCTATTGTGTTGGAAAAAGAGTGGAATGATAATATCCAAAAATACGAGGTTTCAGGCTATATACATCCATCATTAGGACTTAGTCAAAAGCTGAAAGAACGCATGGAATAGAAGGAGAAAAAAATGTACGAACAATTCACGAATGGAACAGCACTGCAACCAATAATAAATGAAATAGAAGAAAAAATAGCGCCTACTCACCGACAGATTGAAACAGTCGTTGAAACAAATCAATTACGCGTTATGGACATTTTTAAACAAAATCAAGTGTCAGATTTTCATTTTACCCCATCAACTGGATATGGCTATGACGATGTGGGGAGAGATACATTAGAGCGAATTTATTCCGAAGTATTTGGAGCGGAAGCAGGACTCGTTAGGCCGCAAATCATCTCAGGTACTCATGCAATTGCAACAGCTTTATTTGGAATCTTACGACCTTATGATGAATTACTATATATTACGGGTAAGCCTTATGACACATTAGAAGAAATTGTAGGGATTAGAGGAAGTGGAAATGGTTCTTTAAAGGAATATCATATCGGTTATGATGCCATCCCGCTTACAGAATCTGGTGAAGTTGATTTTGAAAAGATAAAGCAAGCAATTACCGCAAAAACGAAAGTTATCGGGATTCAACGTTCAAAAGGATATGCGAATCGTCCATCATTTACGATTGAAAAAATAGAAGAAATGATTCAATTTGTGAAAAACATCAAGGAAGATGTAATCGTTTTTGTTGATAATTGTTACGGTGAGTTTGTTGAAACAAAAGAACCATGTCATGTTGGTGCAGATATTATCGCTGGGTCTCTTATTAAAAACCCTGGTGGTGGTATTGTAAAAACTGGCGGTTATCTTGTTGGAAAAAAGGAACTTATTGAATTGGCATCTTATCGTTTAGCTGCTCCAGGTATTGGTGCGGAGGGAGGAGCGTCATTATATAGCTTATTGGAAATGTATCAAGGCTTCTTCCTTGCACCACATGTTGTTGGACAAGCATTGAAAGGTGCGATTTTTACATCGGCTTTTCTTGAAAAGATAGGGATGAACACAAGTCCAAAATGGAATGAAAGACGAACAGATTTAATTCAGTCAGTACAATTTGACGATGAGAAGAAAATGATTGCGTTCTGCCAAGCGATTCAACAGGCTTCGCCAATCAATTCTCATGTGACACCTCATCCAAGTTCTATGCCAGGATATGAAGACCCTATTATCATGGCAGCAGGAACATTTATCCAAGGTGCGAGTATTGAGCTTTCGGCTGATGGTCCAATTCGTCCACCTTATGTTGCATATGTTCAAGGCGGTTTGACATATGCACATGTTAAGTTAGCGGTAGTAAAAGCAGTTGATTCACTAATAGAAAAAGAATTAGTAACAATTACATAATGATGATTGAAGCACCTGTTACCTATTTTTAGGAAATGGGTGTTTCTTTGCTCTAGTATGTTTTAAAACTTATTAGGTAGGTAAAATAGATAGTGATATTAAATTAAAAACAGGGTATTTTAAATATGTCGGTTAGTTTAGAATAATGTCTAAAATCCGAAAAATATTGATGTTAAAATAGGTAACATGTGTTGACATAGAACCTTACATCAGTTATTCTAATAATAGTTCAAGCGAAGGGGGAGTAAGTTATGAATGATCAAATGAGAAGGAATTTGCCGTTATTTCCTATAAGTATTGTTAAACAATTAACTGAATTATCGGCAAGGCAAATTCGGTATTATGAAGAACATAACTTAATTCAGCCAGCTAGAACTAATGGGAATCAACGTTTATTTTCGTTCAACGATGTAGACAAGTTATTAGAAATTAAATCTTATATTGAACAAGGAATTAACATTTCTGGAATTAAACAAATATTTGAAATGAAACAAAATGCTCAGCTTGAGGAACTAGAACGAAAATCAAATTCAAAAGATATTAGTGATAAAGAACTTCGGAAACATTTGAAAAATGAACTAATGATGGCAGGCAAACACGGTAAAGCGTCTATTATTCAAGGACAACTTTCACGATTTTTTCATTAAAACACATGATCAAAACTATTTAATAGTTTTATATATTCTGAAAGGGGATTACATACATGTCTTACACTAAAGAAGATATTCTTAAGATTGCTAAAGAAGAGGGCGTACGTTTCATTCGCTTACAATTTACAGATTTATTAGGTATTATCAAAAACGTTGAAATTCCAGTTGATCAATTGACAAAAGCATTATCAAATCAAATGATGTTTGATGGTTCATCGATTGAAGGATTTGTTCGCATCGAGGAGTCTGATATGTACTTGTATCCAGACCTTGAAACATGGGTAATTTTCCCTTGGACTGCGGATAAAGGAAAAGTAGCACGTTTAATATGTGATATTTACCAACCTGGAAAACCAGGCGAAGAGCCAACTCCATTCGAGGGAGATCCTCGTGGGATTTTAAAACGTGTTCTTAAAGAGGCAGAAGAAATGGGCTTCACTTCTTTTAATATTGGACCTGAGCCAGAGTTTTTCTTATTTAAGAACGATGAAAAAGGTGAGCCAACTCTTGAATTAAACGATAAAGGTGGATACTTTGATTTAGCACCAACAGACTTAGGTGAAAACTGCCGTCGTGATATCGTATTAGAACTTGAAGACATGGGCTTTGAAATTGAAGCTTCTCACCATGAGGTAGCTCCAGGTCAGCACGAAATCGATTTCAAATATGCAGATGCGATTTCAAGCTGTGATGATATTCAAACATTTAAATTAGTCGTAAAAACAATTGCTCGTAAGCATGGATTACACGCAACATTCATGCCAAAACCATTATTCGGTGTTAACGGTTCAGGTATGCATTGTAATATGTCATTATTCCGTGGAAAAGAGAATGTGTTCTACGATCCAAATACAGAAACACAATTAAGTGAAACAGCAATGCAGTTCTTAGGCGGAATCTTAAAGCATGCTGAATCGTTCACGGCAATTACGAACCCGATTGTTAACTCATACAAACGTCTAGTACCAGGTTATGAAGCACCTGTATATGTTGCTTGGTCAATGCGTAACCGTAGCCCGCTAGTACGTATTCCTAACTCTCGTGGTTTAAGTACTCGTGTAGAAGTTCGTAGTCCAGACCCAGCTGCTAATCCATATTTAGCGATGGCTGCTATGCTAGCTGCAGGCCTAGATGGAATTAAGAAGAAAATAACTCCACCAAAAGCAACTGACCGTAACATCTATGTAATGAGTAAAGAAGAGCGCGAAGAAGAGGGTATTAGTGATTTACCTGCTACTCTTAAAGAAGCAATCGATAAATTACTTGCAAACGAAATTTTAGTTGCTGCTCTAGGTGAGCATGCAGTAGAACACTTCGTGGAAGCTAAAGAAATCGAATGGGATATGTTCCGCACTCAAGTTCATCCTTGGGAGCGCGACCAGTACCTACAAACTTATTAATAGCCAAACCCCTTGATACCACTGGTGTTGAGGGGTTTTTCTTATTGTGGGCGTTTTACACTTTTTACTCATTAACTTTCTATGCCCACAATATGCCCACAAAAAAAATTGTAAAAAATTAAGCTACTTTAGGATATCATCCATATAGCTTTCGTACTTATGCATTGTGTCCTTTTCAATCTTCTTACTTATGTGGGCGTACACATCAGATGTTATTTGTATGCTTCCATGACCAAGACGTTCCTGGACATATTTCATATCGGCCCCAGCTTCCAAAAGAATCACTGCGTGTGTATGGCGTAATGAATGAATCGGGAGGCGTGGTAAGTTAGCTCGTTTTAAAATACGCTCAAATGCATTGAATAGAGTGGACTTAGGCATAAAATTTCCATCATTTCTACATAAGACTAAGTTTAAATCATGGTGATAAATTGCATTTAAAGCAAGTTTGTTCTGATTTTGAAACTTAATGTGGAACGACAAGTCATTTATTAATGAGCGTCCTATCGTAATGGTACGCATAGAATGATATGTCTTTGTATCACCAAACAATTGTTCATATTCAGTAGCTTGGAAGTCCAATGTCTTATTAATGTTGATGGTGCCTTCTTTTAAATCAATATCAGTCCATTGTAATGCAGCTGCTTCGCCTTTTCGCATCCCTGTTTCAATTAACACTTTAAAGAATAGCCAATAGATATAATCATATTGATACGCTTCCTTCAAGAACGTACCTACATCTTCTGAGATTAGATACTGTAATCCTTCATCCTTACGTGACTTGTTAGTAGGGATAATTGCACCCTCACATGGGTTTCTTTCTATTTTCCCTAATGACAGTGCTTTTCGTAAAGCTCCATTCATAGTACCGTTAATAAGCTCAATTGTACGCTTGCTGTAGCCTTGCTCTGCTAGTTGATTAAGGAACTTTTGATACATTACAGGTCCTATACGTTTTAGTGCAATTTCTTTGAAATGTGGGAGGATATGATTATCTATGTTACGCTGATGAATTTGAAACGTGTTCTTTCTAATCACAGGTTTTTTATACTCAAACAGCCATTCTTTCAAAAAATGCTTAAGTGAAACATCCTCTGTGATTTCATACCCTTCCAACAACTTCTTTTTCATTTCAGCAGCTGCAATTTCTGCTTCTGGTTTAGTAGCGAAGCCTCTTTGAGACTTTTCACGGTACTTCTTTGTAATTGGATCCTTGAACCGTATTCGATATTCCCATTTCTTATCTTTATGCTTCTTGAAACTAGCCACTAAAATATTCCCTCCTTTCGTTGATATATCATTTGTAGAAAATTTATACTTAATACCTTACATTTCATCCGTGTTAAAAATCGTTAATCCATCATGAGGTTTAATAAAGCCACATTCAACAGCGAATATTCTAATATTTTCACTCATTAATTCGATTGGTGTATAAATATCATCAGGAACGGTGAAGATTGAAGTATCCGGGGTGACATTTGTAGCCAATCGCATTAAATACCGCTCCTCAGAACGAACAATTACTAACTTGTCACGAACAGAATCATGATAGTAGTTTTGAAAGAGAAGGTAGTCACCTTTTTCTATGTCTAATTCTTCAAGGCCATTATCACCTAGTTCAATCGCAAATTGAGCAGTGTGGTAGTTATCTACTTCTAGATATTTACTCCAGCTCATTTCATCATTAAAATCAACATCAAAAAAATCTTCTGTATAACCTATCCCTACAAGTGGAATCATTTTAGCCATTAGTAATCACTCCGTTTATTTATAATACCGACAATACCGTTATTTCTATTAATCAAGTAGGTGTTGTGAGAGTCCTCATGCACATAATCACATCCAATTTGCCTTTTAAACTCTTGTTCTGCCTCAAATTGAGCTTGTAACTGAGCAGAGTATTTTGATCCTAATAATTGTTGTTCGTACCGTTCAAGGCGCTTTTTGGCAAAGAGAGGGGTAACGTTAAAAGTCTCTGCAATAAATCCAATGACCAGAGAACGTTGCAAAGGAAGTTCTAACTCTTCTAGCATGAATGTAGGCACACAAAAGTGTAGCGCGAAATTGTCTGCTTTTTCTTCCTGATAGGTTAGAAAGTCAGTTTGCATATTTAATTGTGATCCATATTGCCTTAATACATGGCAGAGCTCATGACCGAAATCTTCCCACTGTTCAGGAGGAGAAAGCCTTGAGTCAATATTTATACGTAAGCCATTGAACGTGACAACTTGACTATTGAGAGGTAAGAAGTAGGTCGGTATTTTTAAAATTTCAGCAATTGTTGAAAGATTTATGTTTTCTGGGTGTCTTATATCAATATGGTTATAAATAGATTCAACATAGTTTTCTAAAGTAGTAGATTGGTATGTAATCATATAATCACCTCAAAATAGGAACGTGGGTTCTCTTTTTTATGATTATATAAAGAATACTTAACTTTGTAAACTACTTTTGCATTATATTAGATTACATATTTTACATTTTTCATATAATTTTTCAAATAAATGTTATACAATTGGTGTGAAACAAAATGAAAAAGGGGGAAGAAATGTGGTAAAACAAAAATGGTATTTATCTACATGGTTTATTGCATTATGGTTTGCATTCACCTACTTCGTATTTCCGTTCTTTATTGGTCTTATTCTTCTTGTAATGCAAGTGTTAGAACGTAGAAAGCAGTTGAAATACTGGAGGGAAAATGGATTAGATGACCTATCAAATATTAAGGAGAAGACAGAACAACTCGAAAAAGAAGTTGGTAAATTAGAGAAAAAGAAAGAAAATGCAGATGAAAAATTGACAGAAGTTGAAAATAGTATTGCTCAGAAGAAAGAAGAGCTTATTATTTTAGAAGATGAATTACTATATCAATCATTTGGTTTTTATGAACCTAAATATGGGTTTGAGAATTCGGAGGAGTATAAAAATCAACTTGATAAAATACGAAATAAGCAAAAAGAAATGGTAAAACAAAATTCAGCTGCAGATGCAAAAACATGGACAGTAGATGGTAGCAAGAAAAAGGGAGAAGTACTTGCTAAAAATAACGTTAATATAACTATGAGGGCATTTAATAATGAATGTGATACGGCGATTGCTAAAGTGAAATTTAATAATATCGATAGTGTTGAAAAACAGATTAAACGTGCTATGGAGCAATTAAATAAGATGAACAAGCATAATGGAATCGAAATTACCGATAGGTATTTAAGTTTAAAAATCGAGGAACTTTACTTAGCATATGAATATCAAGTTAAAAAAGAAGAAGAGAAAGAAGAGCAACGAAGAATTAAAGAGCAAATGAAGGAAGAAAAAAGAATACAACAAGAAATTGAGCGTGAAAAGAAAAAGCTTGAGAAGGATGAACAACATTTTAAAAATGCTATCGATAAATATAAAGAACAATTAGAATCAGCAAGTGAAGAAATGAAGGTTGAAATTGAATCAAAGTTGGCTGAAATTGATGAGAAAATGGCAGAGATTCAACAGGAAAAAGAGGCAGTAGATTACCGTGAACAAAATGCAAAAGCTGGTTATGTTTATATTATTTCAAATATAGGTTCATTCGGTGAAGATGTATACAAAATTGGTATGACTAGAAGGTTAGAGCCTCTTGAGCGTATAAGTGAGTTGGGGAATGCTTCTGTTCCTTTTGGTTTTGATGTTCATGCTATGGTGTTCTCGGAAGATGCACCTAAATTAGAAAGCTCATTGCACAGAGCATTTGAAGATTACCAGGTTAATAAGGTTAATCCTAGAAAAGAGTTTTTCAGTGTCACATTAGATGAAATTGCTAAAGTAATTAAAGAGAATCATAACAAGACTGTGGAGTTCACGAAGTTAGCTGCTGCAGAAGAATACCGGAAGTCTCTTCAGTTGAATAAGGAAGAAAAGATTAGAGTTGGGGCATAATGAGAAAGACAGTCATGATTTGACTGTCTTTTTTCTTTGTAAATAAAAAGAAAACGCCCAAATGATAGTATTGTGTTTCTTGTGCTGTTGCTACCAAATAAGTGATAGAATAGGGAAGAGGTGAGAATATGGAATTAAAAACAGTAATCGCAACAATATTATTCATTCTGCCTGGAGTACTCGCTTATAACTGGAGCGAATACGTTTCGAATACTACAAACAGAAATAAAACGAATACCGAAAAAACAGTAATGATTCTATGTTTTGCTATTCCGATTGTTTCATTAAGTTTACTAGTCTTAAATACGTGGTTTAATTACGATATTAGCGGTCTGACATCATTAACAAAAGCTGGTGACGATATTAACTTTTTATTGTCGTATGTTTTAGTTAACGTTATCATTGCTTATTTTGTAGCTGAAATCTGGGTTCTTTACTTAAGAAAGCTAATTAATACTTTTGTTAATTTTAATAGAGGAAGTTCAGGGCTTACGTCTAGACAAACGTTATCTGTGTGGGAAGAAGCTTTTGATAATGAAGGAACGAAAGTGGCATATATTGCTGAAATGAGTAACCCTTCTAGTGGACAGTGGGGTATACTTAAAACAATTTCTTTATCCGAAGAAAGGGATAGAGAGTATATTCTAATTGGCACAGAAGTAATTGAAAACGTAAAGTACCTTTTTACAGAATCCACAAATTCTTATATAGATAGCAAATCTGGTATGCTCGTAAGATTATACGAATTCGATCCAGTAGAGGTCCAAGAAGAGTATCATAAAATACTAAACAAAAAAGAGGAGTGAAAATCACTTCTCTTTTTTTGATGCGTTATTAGTTGAGTTATTGGAAGGTGGGTTTTTTATCTGAGTCAATAAACTTTGAGCATTGTTGTATGTAAGAGATCTAATAATTTTAGTATTATCTTTTTTACTCATGTTATTTCTCCTTTTTTGGTTTTGTCTTAATCATTTTGAGGACTTCTTCTGCTTTACGGTCAGTTAAAGATTCACCAAAGAATTCCCTACGACTTTTACCGATAAATGTAGCACTTTGTGGTACGTTCTTCTTGTCCAATTTATATCACCCCCTTTAGAAAGAAACAAAGACACGCATTCTCCCCTTGCGTGTCTCGTTGTTATTTCTTATTCTGTTCCTCTTCCATAATCAAAAACTTCAAGAACTTTCGTACATCCTCACGTTTATCTTCTGGAGCTGCTAAGTAGTCTTTTAAGAAAGTCTGTGAATTTGGGTCTTTTAATAGTTCTTCCACTTTTTTATCTAAGTCTTCACTACTCGTATTGTCTTCTTCAATATATCCAGCTTTTTTCAACAATTCATTGCTAGGGTAATCATAAGCTTTAGCTAATTGTTTAAGTGTATCAGCAGAAGGACGAATTGGTGCTTTGGTTTTTCTGTTTATCCCTAATTCTAAGTCTCGAATATAGGTATGACTTAACCCGCTTTTGTTAGCGACTTCTCTTAGGCTAGTCTTACCTCTTAACTCTTCTAAAAATTTCCCTAATTCATTTTCCATATTGGCGTTCTCTCCTATATGTACGCTCTATATAACATATTGTAAATTATAGCTTACTAAAAAATAATAACTTTTTTGTTGTTTTTACTTGACGTTATGTAAGATTGATATTACAATGTGTTTTGTAAGGTTGATACAACATAGTTGGGAGGTGTCAAAATGTTATGTAATCGCGTCAAATATCTTAGAAGAAGTGAAGGATTTGATTTAACACAAGAGCAACTAGCTAATGAATTAGGTGTATCAAGACAAACAATTGTAGAATTGGAAAAGGGGAGACCCCCTTCAGCGGAGTTACTTTTGAAAGTTGCAGATTTTTTCAATAAAGACCCTAGAGAAATTTTTTTTAGTGAAATTGTTGTATCAAACTTACAAAGAGAAAGTTCAAAGGTATCCACAGCCTAACACCTAATTATTGTTACCAAATTTAAGCGAATGATGAGAAGGGAGGTGACATCGGTGTTAAACGTACAAGTCGACACAGAAGAAGTAAGACAACTTTACTTAGAAAAACTTGAAGAGAAAGTAAAGGAGATTGATAAAGAATTGGTCTTCTGGGACACAAACGAATTAAAAAGAAGAACGTGCCTATGTTGGAACACTATCCAAAAAGAATTTTTCTTTCATCCAGAGTTTCCAAAGTACAAAGTCGGAAACAAGTGGATGTTCCCAGCAGAGGACACAAAAAAATTCTTGCTTACATGGTTAAGAGAAAAAGGGGGAGTTTCATGAGTGTAAGAAAGCAATTAGCGATTACTGAGATTAAAGCAGCAGTACTTAATGTTGCCCACATTATAGAAGAAGACCAAACATACACGAGTGAAGAGATAGTGGAAAAATTACTAGCTATTAATTCAATGCTCGATGATGAAATACAGGTCCTGGATAAGGAGAGGTAGCATTGGATTACTATTATCAAATGCTAATTGTAGAATTAGCAACCATAAATTTGTTATCACCAACTCGTACTGAACAAATTGACCTGTTAATGAGAGCTTACTGTATACCAATGTATTAGAAGTTTATTAATTCCTCTGCGGAGGCTTTCTTTTTACCATAATGGCGAAATTTGACTGAAAGTGCTGTTAATCAGTGTCGAACAGATTAGAAAACGACATAAAAATATATATAAAATATTTGGAGGAAATAAAATGACAAATTTCTATGAAAATCCTACATTAGATAAGTTTCTAAGGTTAGTAAACAAAGAGATTCAAATGATAGAAAGAGCTGAGGTACTAGCTTTACAGGGTGAACTTAATAGAAGGCAAATCGTGCTCGAGGCAAAAAAGAAAATCAAAATTAAACGAATATGCATGAAGGCGGCTTTAAGACAAAAAGAAAAAGCAGCAAGTGCGGACACACTTACTGCAACTGCAATAGCTAATTAATAGACTACAAGATAATAAAATAATACCACAATTTATCAGTGGGCGGCAAGCATTCCTGCCGTTGGGGCTACGACTTGTTAATGGTGTTCCCCTCACCAACTCTCTCCCTTACAGTCGTAGTCCGAACGGTGCGAATGCACTACATACTAATTGATGCGCTGTTTGGTAGTACAGCCGACGCAAAAATACCATCGAATTTAAAGCGAAAGGGGTGAAGTTATATAAGTATTCAATATTGGTAAAAGGAGCTATCAGACCGGCATCTGACTAGCTCAAATTAAAACAAAACCTAAGTACAGTATACCGTATTTTTAGAAAATTTCAATTTGGAGGAAGTTTATGGCTAAGAGTTCATATACAGGTAAAGTCATGGAAGTTAATAAATGCATGGTCCTTCTTCCAGCAACGCAATTAGGGAAAGCGACAAGAGCATCTTTTCAAAGTCTTGCAAAGCAATTAAAAAGAATTTCTTTATTTGATGTTGTAGAAGAGATAGTAGTTGACCAATTAGCTGACATGCAACGGATTACTCTATTAATTAGAGAAGGACAAGCATCTGATAATGAGAGTATTGAAAATCATTTTATTTCGGGTATGAAGGTTGAAGTTGCTATTCAACAATTGAACGAAATAGACAAATATATTAGTGCTCATTCAGAAGATAAGATCATTGTAACGATGGAAGAAGGCGCAATTTCTTTAAAGGCTGAGAAAGTGAAACAGAAGGATACACCTGTTAAGACAGTGAAAGGTGAACGTCTGTTGTTGATTGATGGTAGCAATATACTTGCTACAGCCTACTTCGCTACAAGAAAAAGCATGATGAAAAATGAAAACGGTCTATACACAAATGCAGTATACGTTATGGCAAGAAGAGTACTTGAATTGATAAGTAGGTCTAATCCAAGTCATGTAGTCATCGCTTGGGATGAAGGTCGAAATACGTTTAGAAAGGCTATGTATAACGATTATAAGGCTCACAGAAAAGAAACTGAACCAGAGCTAAAAGAACAATTTACTACTGCACAACAGTTATTTTCTGATTTACAAATTGCTCAATACTCACATATGGAAATTGAAGCAGATGACGTAATCGGAACAATTAATTCAATATGGCAAAAAGAAGAACGAGGTAGTTCTGTCATTGTTTCGAACGATAAAGACCTTTTTCAGTTAGTTTCAGATAAAACAACTCAACTTATTAGTAAAAATGGTCAAGAGTATAGCATAAGACCTGAGCACATGAAAAAGATGTGGAACGTTACACCTGGACAATGGGTCGATTGCAAAGCCTTATTGGGAGATACTTCCGACAATATTCCTGGTGTAAGTGGTGTTGGTGAAAAATCTGTTTATCCTCTCATTTCTACATATGGAAACATCGAGAATTTATACGAACGATTAGAAGAACTTGAGGATACAGAATACAAAAGATACGTTAAAAAACTTGAAAAGGGCAAAGACGAAGCCTTTTTAAGCAAGAAATTAGCGACCATTAAGTGTGATGCTACAGACGTAATTACCCCTTGCTTTAAAGAAATGCAATTAAATATAACTCGCAATCAATTAATTAAATATTTTGAACAGTTAGGATTTAATTCTCTCATTCAATCAATAAATAAAGGGTTATATCGTGTTGGCTAAGGAAGCAAAGTGTATTAACGCAGGAGATTGTATATTGCTAAATAAAGGAGCGTTATATCTCATACGTCCAGTAGGTGAAAGTAAGAAGTTTGTCTATGTCAGTCTATTAAATAGCAAATCTACCAATGCGCACTTTGCTATTTTACAAGCGAATTATTTCGAGCTACTAGAAGAACCAGAGGAAGTAGAAACAGAAATCAAGGGTTTCCGACAGTTAAGTTTGTTTTAGCCAACCGATTAGGAGGGAGCTGCAAAAGATGAAAAAGCGTCAAAAAATGAAAATATTAAAACGTTCTGGTATTAAGTTGCACAAAAAAATTACTCTGACGAAATTAGAAAGTCGTGTATTTATTGTAGAAGTCGAATCCAAGTTGATGAGCGCTCTATGCTCACTACGTAATGATGAGTTTAACGCCGGAACTATTTATGAAGATGGGTATTTGGCGAGAGTGAACAAAACCTTTAAAGAATCATTAACAATCGAAAATGTTACTGGCGTTAAAAAAGGAGTGAGCATATGAACATTATCAAACGTGATGAACAATTATTAGTTGATAGTAGGGAAATAGCCAAAATGATCGGCAGAGAACATAAAGAGGTATTAGCGATGATTGATGGGCAGGAGCATCGAGACGGAAGAATCAAACATATTGGATTTTTGCCTACGATTTCTGAAAGTGGACTTTTCAACCCTATTGATTTTTTTATTGAAAGTTCTTACAAGACAAAAGGAAACAACAAAAGTTATAAATGCTACCTACTCACTCGTAAAGGCTGCGATATGGTCGCAAACAAAATGACTGGTGAGAAAGGTGTACTTTTCACAGCAACATATGTAACAAAATTTGACGAAATGGAACGCCAATTAGTCCAGCCGAAGTCACAATTAGAAGTATTACAAGGGACTATTAATCAATTAATTCAACATGAAAAACGATTGGATAAGGTAGAGAAGGTTGTAACGGAGCGAATTACTTTAGACCACGGACAACAAACTGCATTGCACCACCAGATTAAGAAACGTGTCGAGCAGATTTTCCCTGAATATGAGGAACAGTATACCAAAAATAAATTATATGCTCAACTACACAGTCACCTAAGAAGAGCTTTTCAAGCGCCGAAGTATGTATTTATTAAATCAAAAGACTTTGATGAAGCTATGAGCTGGATAAAATCATGGCGGCCATTAATATAGACGAATAGCTTCAAGATATGAGAGGTGGGACATATGGCAGATGTGAAGTGGATTAAGTTATCAACGAATATGTTCGATGATGAAAAGATTCGATTAATTGAGTCAATGCCAGAATCAGATGCATTATTAGTGATTTGGATAAAATTATTAGCTCAAGCAGGTAAGACCAACGCTAGCGGATACATTTATTTGAATGAGAATATACCGTATACAGATGAAATGTTAGCTACGTTATTTTGTAGGCCTTTAAACACAACAAGATTAGCCCTTAAGACGTTTCAGCAGTTTGGAATGATTGAGATAGACGAAAATGATTTCATATCAATCTCAAATTGGGAGAAACACCAAAATATTGAGGGTTTGGAAAAGATACGTGAGCAAAACAGACTTAGAAAACAAAGAGAACGAGAAAAGAAGAGGTTGTCACTGGACAGTCACGTGACAGTCACGCAAAGTCACGCAACAGAAGAAGAATTAGAAGAAGAAGAAGATCTAGAAAAAGAAGAAGAAAGAGAAGTAATACCTTTTGTCGAGATAATTACTTATCTCAACCAAGCAGCTAATAAAAATTACCGCTCATCAACTCGTAAAACAAAAGACCTTATCAAAACTAGATGGAATGAAGGTTTTAAACTGGATGATTTCAAGAGAGTCATAGACATTAAATGTAGTGAATGGCTCAAAGACAAGAAAATGAATCAGTTCTTACGTCCAGATACATTATTCGGTACCAAATTTGAAGGATACCTTAATCAAGAGGTGAAACCAAATGCAGTCAATCAAGGATTCAATCCACAAGAATATGGCATTCAGTTCTGATGTATGCGAAAAACATAATATCAACTTGATGGATTTTAGTGGGGAAGTTGTATGCCCCAGATGCTTTTTGGAGAAAGAGAATGAAAAAGTGCAGCAGCGCGAAGAAGAAAAGTACTTGAAAAGAAATTACTTATTACTGAACAGTAAGAGCTTGGTAAGTGATAAGACAATATTAAATGCCACATTAGACAACTTTAAACCAACCTGCGCGGAAGAGAAGAATAACAAACAACTAGTTAAAGAGTGTATCAACCGCTACAAAGACGGACAGGTATTTAACGTTGTACTTCAAGGTTTACAAGGCACAGGTAAAAGTCATTTAGCTTATGCGATGTTAAAGGAACTCAACGAGAATTCAAATTTTAAAGCGTCATGTTTGTTTATGAGTGTTGAAGAAATGATTCGAAAAATCAAAGGCACCTTTAAAGACGATAAGAGCATCTACACTGAGAATTATTTTATTGATTTGATATCTCAAGTGGATTATCTAGTTTTAGATGACTTAGGAGCTGAAACAGGGGCTATCGGAACAGACAAAAGTGCGACTGATTTTGTGCAAAGAGTCTTGTACGCGATAACAACGACAAGGCAGGATAAATCGACAATAATCACAACCAATTTAGCAAGCGCTACTATTTTTGGAATGTACGATAGGAAACTTGTATCGCGCCTATTTAAAAAGCCGAAATACATCGTGTTTAGGGAGTCAAAGGATAAAAGAATAGCAGATATTCCATTCTAGGAGGGTAGGTGAAATGAGGAGTCTAGTAATTGAGGAATTAACAATCTTTGAAACTTTGAATAGCTTTGACTCAGACCAAGCAAAGTGGATTCGACTACAACATACAAGCAATCGATATTGCAATGTTTTAGCCTATGTCCCTGGACAAGCACTTTCGCCAACAGAAACAAACTATAGCAGTCCAGGGCGCTCCAAAAGAAATGACTTTCAATTTGAATTGTGGGAACATCATGCATTCGCCATTTGGAGTTATCGTCGGTGCTCTTGGGAAGAGGCAATTGAGTTACTCATTAAGTCTAGGAACGAAGAGAAGCCAATTGAAATGAAGGTATACCAAGATGTAGTGGAGTGGTTTGAAACAACGCAGGTAGTTGAGTATCTGGAATAGGCGATCCATTAACTATGATTGAAATATATCTATGAAAAAGGCGGGAACATCATGAAATCATTACATGGACCAGTAAAAGTATCGAAGTTAACAGAAGAAGAACTAGTTAAGTATAGAGAAATGGACAAGCCAGTATTACGGGATAGTGAGGCAACTAAGAAGGTTGATTATACATGGCCATTGAGAAGGGACGATAGAGAATGACAGTGAAGGAGCTTCGGGAAAAGTTAGCTGACATGCCACAGGATGCAACAGTCAAATTAGATGCGTTTGGCGAGTTATCGGACATTGAAGAAATAGGTGTGGTTCAAGATGGTGTAGTTATTCAAGCTTTCGAGGATTTTGAAGAGTGACAAAAACCGCTAATACTAAAAGGAGATATAGAAATGAGTAAAAAAGACGAGAAATACATTCATAGAATTATTGCACAAAAAGAAGGAATTACCATTACGGCAGAAACATCCAATGAGGTTACTTTTGAAGAAGCAAAAAATACTGCTATTGCAGAGGTATTAGGTGGAGTTGATAAAGTTGTTAGCTTTCAACCATTTGTTGTAATTCCACTAACTACAAAGGAACGTTGGGACGACAAAACAATTAACTTCTGTCCTCGTTGTGGCAGTAATTTAAAGGATTATGAATTAGAACAAGCAGCAAGTTTTGAATGCCTTGAATGCGATACCTCTATGGATGTTCATATCCATAACTGGTTAGAAGATTAATTCATAGTCGACAAAAACTGTGACACAAAAGAAGGTGTGTAAAATGTGGAGCTTTAAAGGTGATGAAGTTTTATTATCCTTTTTGAAACTTGAGGGTTTTAAAGAAAAACCTTTTAAAATTAAGATTCAATGGCTTATTAGATATATCCCTGTATTAGTTATGTGTGTCTGTTTTATTATCGGATATTACGTTTCTAAACTAACCAATAAAAAGAAATAACTTCGTAGTTCGAGAATATCACGCAGCAAAGAAAGGAGACGTATATGAAAAACCTACAAAGGCATTTAAGTCATCCATTTTATAAAAATGTACAGACCTATAGAGAAAGTGTACGTATTGGACAGATAAAAAAGGGAGCTGAAAAGTATCCAGAGCCATTTACTACTTCTTCTTGGTCGAATGATGAGATTGTGGAACATGCCATGCAAGAGAATGTAGACCAGGCACATTATATTTATGCTTGTAAGGAACGGATGGATGAATTGCAAAAGAGAATTAATAAAGCGCGTGAGTTAACGTTTAAATCTCCTTGTTCTCGTGAAGAAATACGCCAAGTGTTGGATGGAAAGTAACATGCCTAAGAAGAAAAAATACTGGTTCCATTATTGCAGAGAATGCGAAATTGATTTTTTAGTTGCTGCAAAGGTACAAGGTATGGTTAGTTGCCCGAAATGTGGCGATGGTTTTTACACGGAAAAAGTTAGAAGCATTTGGCTAGAAAGACCTTTTAGTTATAGGAGGCCTTGGACAAGTGAAGAAGATGATTTAGTCCTGGCTAGTGTAGAACAAGGATATACACACCAGGAAATATCAGATTCTTTGAATGGGAGAACTAAAAACGCTGTAACAAGACGTTTGCAACAATTAAGAAAGCAAGGGTGATACCATGCTTAATTACAAAGAGCAGCTGAAACTCATCGAACATGGCAGGAACCTTGAAAAGAATTCATATGTTGAAGAATTGGAAAAGATATTTAAGAGTCTAGCTAATCGCAAAGGTATTGGTGAAAAGACTATGCAAATAATCTATGAAGAGTTTGGAGTTGAATGGCAAGATGATAAATAAACTATGTGAGCAAGCTTATAAAACTGCTAAATCAAAAGGATGGCACGATGAGGAAAGGGAAACTGGTACTATATTAGCGCTAATTCATTCGGAGGTAAGCGAAGCACTAGAAGCTGATCGTAAAGGTGAACAAGAAAATTTTGCTGAGGAATTAGCTGATGTTTGTATAAGAATTTTTGATTTGTGCGGAGCTAGAGGTATTGATTTAGAGCTTGCCATTAGTAAGAAGATGGAACGAAATAAAGGTAGGTCATACAAGCATGGTGGAAAAGCTTATTAAATAATAAGGGTGGTGTAATCAATGACAAATGAACAAACATCATCTATGAAAGAACAACAAGAGCAAATAGCCTGGCAAAAACGAGTGATTCGTGAGGAATATGTAAATACAGAGAAGGAGCAAGATAAAAAATGAGTACAACGTTAATGATTATGTATGCTTGCATGATTGCTCTACTAATTATTGCAGTTTTGCAACATATTAAAAATATTAAACTATCAAATTTGAGAATTGAAGAGTTAGAAGAGGTTATTGAACTTGGTGAAAAACTAAACGAACAACATAAAACTCAGCTAAAAGCACACAAGAAGAACATGGAACGATTAGGGACTGTTATAGGAAAAGCTCATAGTTCAGCCAACATTGTTATACAAGAAGCGCAAACGAATCTCACGAACGAATTAAACATTTGGAGATCTAAACGTCAAGACTTTGAAACAGTAATAAATAATAAAAATCGTGAACGTAAAAAAATTAGAGGAAAAAGAAATAAAGGCTGAAATTAGCGTATGCATAAGGGCATTGATAGGAGTGATTCATATAGTGAGTGTACTTCCAGATGTATCTAAAAAAAGAAAGAGCAAAAAGCCAAGAAAGAAACAACAGGGAACAAAAAATAAAAAGATGAGCAATAAAGAAATCAATGGGTTGATGGGAACTTACAACAAAGGGCTTAAAAGAGGTAAAGGTGGAGCGTGGAGATAGTAGGGGGGATGAAGCTTGGATAAAAAAGAGATTGAAAGTATGATAACCGACTACCGTTGGATGAAAAGAGAGGTTTCAAGGTTAGAAGAGTTGCTAGGGGGTACCAGTAGATATTCTTCAGCAAAATCAGAAGGTGTTGCTCAATATGGGGACGAGGCTGGAATGCCAAAAGGTTCAGGGTTAATCAGTAAAGCGGAATTAGACAACCTTGACTACCGAGAGCAAAAAATACTTATTCGTATAAAAAAATACAAAAATACGATTGAGTTTGTGGAAGTTGGAGAGGAATACATCGAAGAACCAGTACAACAAGTCATCTATAGTTGCATGATGGAAGGCATGAGCTACCGTACAATCAGTAAACACATCGGAATGTCAAAAGATAAAATAAGGCAACTAAGAGACGAACTAATAACCCAATTAAGCCAAAATAGTCATTTTCGCCAAAATCTGCACTATTTGAAATATAAAAAACAAACCGTGTATGATGGAGTGGAGAACGAACTGACATAAAATAACACATGTTTAAAATAAAAGTCGCTGATAACAGCGGCTTATTTTTTTATAGAAAGAGGGTGCTGGAATGAGATGAACTTTGTGCAGCCTATCAGAGATACGAAAAAAATTAATGAAATCATTGAGTACTTGAAGAATCAAAGCGAACGTAATTACATGATATTTTATTTAGGAATTAATACAGGTCTTAGAATAAAAGACATTTTACACTTAAAAGTAAAGAACCTTAATGGCCATTACATTAGTGGACTTAGAGAGTTTAAAACAGGTAAACAAAAGAGACTTAGAATTACTCCTTCTCTGTATAGGGAGCTAGAAAAGTATTGTGCTGGTATGAAGCCAAATGAATATCTCTTCCAGTCACGGAACGGAAAGAATAGACCAATCGTTAGAGAAACTGCTTATAAGATTTTACGTGAAGCAGCAGAAGCGTGTGGAGTTAAAGAGATTGGTTGTCACACTCTTCGCAAGACATATGGGTATCACTTTTATTTACAAACGAAAGACATAGCCTTATTACAAAAGCTATTAAATCATACAGACCAATCAGAAACATTGCGTTACATTGGCGTTGATCAAGATGCAATGGATAAGGCCATGAGAAAATTTAAAATCGTTTAAAACTATATATTTTTTACTCCCAACACAACATAAATAGTTGGTTGTGGTGTTCGTTTTTAAAATGCTTATAAATCCTGTTATATCAAGGGTTACAGGCGATAGACCAAATGCCACTCGCAATAAGATATGTTGCATTGGTGGATAAGTATTGAATTTTGTGGATAAATCATTAAAATTCAATTATTTTATAAACTACTTTTGTGTAAAACGTTACTACTTACTTTGGGTTGTTTATTAATGAAAAAATATAGAAAGACCTTATTTATCAAGCGTTTAAAGAGCTTCTTACTTAAGCGTGAAAACAACTCAATTAGGTTTTGGAGGTGGGTGTTTTGAATTGCCTAGAAACATAAATCCTAATCGTTTAGAGGCTCTTAAAATTTGGTTGAAAAGTGGAAGAGAAAAGCAGCCGAAAGAGATAGCTGAAGAATTAAATGTATCTGCTAACCAAGTTAGAAAGTGGAAATGCATTGATAAGTGGGAAGACATTCCTAATACACCAAATAAAAGAGGAGCACCTTATCGTAATAAAAATGCAGTCGGCAATAACGGCGGGGCGCCATTAGGAAATCAAAACGCTTATAAACATGGAATGTTTGCGAAGTGGCTTCCTAATGATGAAGAGACTCTAGAAATTTATGAAGCTACAAGAGCAATGCCAATGCTGGATTTATTGTATGAGGAGATAAGAATAGCTTTTACTAACTTCATAAGAGCTCAAAAGATCATGTTTGTTAGGGATATAAACGATGAAACAAAAGTATTGAAAAAACAAAAGAAGCAAATCGAGCGTGATAAGAATGAGCACGGTGAAGTTGAGTCCTATGAAACGTTTGTCGAAGAAGAGTGGGAATATCAACATGCATGGGACAAGCAAGCGAAAGCATTAACTTCCCAGGCAGCAGCAATGAGAAATATAACAAGTAAAGTTAAACAGTACGAAGAATTACTAAGGACTCTTCCTCCAGAAGAGGTAAAAGAGGAGCAACGTTTAAGAATTACAAAAATGAAAGCTGATATAAAAGCAGCAGAATCAAAGGCGTGGTAGTATGGCGAAATATGCGATATTAAAATCTTTTTATGCTTCTGAGAAATGGCAAAGGTTTAGAAGAATAATTGTTAGTGAAAGAGGTCCAACGTGTGAACATTGCGGAGGGCTAATCGCTGAACCGAAAGATTTACATGTCCACCATATTGAAGAACTAACACCTGAGAATGTTCATGATGTAAGTATCTCTTTAAATCCTAAAATGGTTATGATTGTACATCATGAATGTCACAACAAAATACACAATCGATTTGGTTATAAGAATAAAAATAGGCAAGTGTATATTGTGTATGGTCCGCCTTTATCAGGAAAAACATCTTTTGTTAAACAGTATTCTACAAGAGGAGATTTAATAGTTGATATTGATAGACTTTATGAAGCTGTCACAATGTTACCTAGTTATGATAAACCTGACCAACTATTAGGTAATGTGATAGGAATTCAGAGTCAATTAATTGATAACATTAAAACTCGTTATGGTAAGTGGAATAATGCTTGGGTCATTGGTGGATACGCTGACAAACATAAGCGTGAGAAGATAGCTAATGATTTAGGAGCAGAGTTAATCTTTTGCGATGTAAGTAAAGAGGAATGCATAAGACGGTTAGAGATTGATGTTGATAGGCAGTACCGACAGGATGAATGGCGTGGCTATATTGAGAAATGGTTTAGTGATTACACATAGCAGCCCCCCTATTTGCTAAATTAGAGGAAATTGCTCCAGACCGTTCCCCCTACCTTTTTTTCACGCAAGTTGAAAATTTTGAAAATCGTTGGAGGTTCTTTGAACTATGCCAAAAAGCGAAATTTATCAAAAAGAACTGTTGAAGTTAAGGGAGATATTTGAAGATGTTGAAGAAGCAAAAGCTAAACTAGTTGAAGGTTTAATTGAGGACGCAGCATTTATTAAAGCTGAAAATTATGCATTAAAAGAAATACTGTCCAATTCTGGAATGGTTAAGGTTCATCCAGAGCACCCAGAACTGCAAAAAAGAACAGAGGCAGGCAAACAATTCTTAAGTAATGTAAATAGCTATGCAACAGTTATTAAAACATTAAACGGTGTACTGATGAAAAATGTAGTAGAGGGTGACGATGAGTTTGATGATTTCATGAAAGAGATGAGAGGGAATGGTTGATTTAGACAACAACACCATCCACGGCAAGCATTCTTATCTGCTCGAATACCTAAACAAAATAAAATCAGGAGAAATCATAGCAGGACAAGAGTTAATTCAGCAGCTAGAGAACCTACTGCAAGATTTAGGTAGCCCTGATTATATTTTCGATAACACTGATTCGGAGTTTAGAATTATGTTTATTGAAAAGTTCTGCAAGCATACAAAGTCACCTTTCTTTGGAGAACCTTTCTTACTTGAGTTATTTCAAAAAGCACTAATTGAAGCTGCTTATTCTTTCAAGTGTTCTGAAACGAAGCTTAGGCGATTCAAAAAAGTAATATTACTCATCTCTCGCAAAGGCGGGAAAACAACTCTGTGTGCTGGATTAAGTAATTCAGAGTTTTTTTGTGGCAACGGCGGTGCTGACATCGTTTGTTCCAGTAACGATGATGCTCAAGCTAGTATTATTTTTGATGAAATAAACTCTATGAGAGAATGGTCACCAGCATTGAAGAAACGCAGCCATAAGAATCAAAAGGGTATCTTTAATCTCAAGAATAAATCAACTGTTAAAAAGCTCTCAGATAGGACTCGTAATAAAGAAGGGCGTAACATTGACTTTGCCATACTGGATGAAGTCCATGAGATGAAAACAAACATCATAGGTAAGTCTATTGAGCAGTCCCAGTCCACAAAGGATGAACCAATGCTTATTATGATTACGACTGAGGGGTTTGTTAATGATGGATACCTAGATGCAGAATTGAAATATGCTAGAAAGGTATTAAACGGTGAAATTGAGGATCCTACCCTATTAACGTGGCTATATACTCAAGATAGTGAGAATGAGATTTGGCAGGATGAAAAAAGCTGGTATAAATCCAATCCAAGTCTTGGAGTAGTAAAAAAAGTTTCATACCTTAGAGACCAATTAAGAAAAGCGCAACAAGATAAGGCAGAACGAGTATTTACATTGGCAAAAGATTTCAATTTAAAACAAAACAATGCAACTGCTTGGTTAGCTGAGAATGAATTTATTAACGAAGCTACATACAAACTAGAAGACTTTAAGAATTGTGTTGGCCTTGCTGCAGTCGATTTATCTGAAACTACTGACCTATGTTGTGCAAAGGTCCTTGTAATGAGGAAGAACGACAACAAGAAATATATTATTACAAAGTATTTCATACCAGAAGCAAAAGTTGTGGATGGAAGTGTTGAAGATAAAAAAAATTACTTGGAATGGGCTAGGCAGGGATTGATTGAAGTTTGTCCAGGTAACGAAAATGACTATAGTCTTATTACAAATTGGTTTGTGAGTCTCTACAAACAGTACGGTATTAGGATATTTAAAACAGGTTATGACAACTGGAATGCGAAGTATTGGATTAAAGAGATGGAGGACATTGGCTTCGATACTGAAAAAGTTGGAATGGATTATAACAACCTGTCTAATCCGATGAAACTGGTTGAAGCAGATTTAAGAAGTAAGCTCATTAACTATAACAATAATCCGATCACACGCTGGAATCTTGGTAATACTGCTTTGAAAGTTAATAACCTTGGTCAAATTATGCCAGTTAAAGTGAACGACTTACAGAATCGTAGGATAGACGGTGCAGTTACGCTAATTATCTTATACGCTATCTACCAGCGTTACAAAACAGAGTACTTAGAAATGGTGAGATAGTCTGAAAGCGAGGTGAGATAATGGGATTTATGGATAGTTTTAAAAATATGTTTAAAGACAACAGTACCAAGCAATATACCCACGCACAAATGTTAAATGGATATATTCCTATATTCAGTCAATTTGGAGATAGTATTTATGCATCTGATGTTGTTCAGACTTGTATAGATGTAATAGCTACTGAATGCTCTAAGCTACGACCTAAACATATCCGTACTGACAGTAATGATATTCAGACTGTTGTAAATGGGAGCATCAATCGACTTTTTAAGTTTAGTCCTAATGAGTTGATGACAACGCGAGATTTTATTGAAAAGACAATTTGGTTGTTGTTTATGAACTATAACGCATTTATCTATCCAACCTATGACATAGTGACCAAGAATGGTGTTAGTCGAAGAGAATATACAGGGTTTTATCCGCTTAACCCTACACAGGTTGATTTTTTGCAAGATGAATCAGGAAGACTTTTTATAAAGTTAACCTTTAATACCGGTCAAAATTACACTCTGCCTTATTCTGACATAGTTCATTTACGAAAGAAGTTTTCAGTGAATGAAGTTATGGGTGGAGGTGCAAACGGACAACCTGACAATGCAGCTATATTAAAAGTACTGGGGATAAATGACAGTGTGTTACAAGGGTTGGAAAAATCAATTAAAAGTAGTCTATCTATTCGTGGTATTTTAAAAATAAATACTATGCTAGATGATGGTAAACAAGATGAAGAACGTAAAAGATTTGAACAAGCAATAAAAAACAGTGACACCGGAATACTTCCAATGGATTTAAAAGGGGAATACCAGGACATTAAGGTAGATCCCAAATTAGTAGATAAAGATACTTTAGACTTCTTGGACAACAAGATTCTAAAGTTTTTTGGCGTTTCAGTTCCGATTCTGACTGGTGACTTTACCGATGAGCAGTACCAAGCTTTTTATGAAAGAACATTAGAAAGTTTAATTATTAGTTTAGGACAAGCATTTAGTAAAACATTATTTACAAAGCGAGAACTAGAAGTTGGTAATGAAATCGTATTCTATCAACGTGACATGATGTATCTGAACACTAAAAGTAAGTTATCACTAATCAAGACAGCGGGAGAACAAGGCTTATTAACTGATAACCAAAAGCTTCAGATACTTGGATATGGACCAATAGAAGGTGGAGAACGGCGAACACAGAGCTTGAATTATATTAGTCGTGACATTATCGATGAATATCAGCTTAAGCACGGTGAAATAAAAGTAAGGAAGGGTGATGAAGGTGGACAAGAAGAATAAGGTTATACGATTTAATGAAATACATGAATTACGTGCAGCCCAACCTACTGAAGAAAATGGTGCAATTGTAGAAGGGTATGCCATTGTTTATGATGAAGAAACAAATATTGGCGGTTGGTTTAGAGAAACAATTAGAGCGGGTGCATTGATTGGAGCGAACTTAAAGGATGTTCCTTTTTTTGTTCATCATCAAAGAAATAAAATACCTCTTGCTCGAAGTCGAAACAATAATAGTAATTCAACACTGCAACTGAGAGTCGATGATCGAGGACTTTATTTTAAAGCAGAATTAGATACTGAAAATAATAGTGAAGCAAAGGCCTTATACTCCGCTGTTAATCGTGGAGACATTACGGGAATGAGCTTTGCCTTTTCAGTTCTGGAAGAAGCTTGGAGAGATAAAGACAAAGAAGTTCCTCTAAGGGAAATTATTAAGTTTGATAAGATTTTTGAAATATCAGCGTTATCAACACCCCAATATCAGGGGTCTGATATAAATGCTCGGAGCGAACCACTGGATAGTGCGGACAAGCAAGCATTGGATAATGCGTTGCGCTCAAAAGAAACGGATGATTCTGAAAACGAGCAAGGGCAAAAAGAATTAGAGTTAGAAAGACTAAAACTAAATTTATTATAGAAGGAGTAGATGGACAATGAAGGATTGGTTAAAAAAGCAATTAAAAGCAAAAGAAGAGGCTAGAGCTGCACTAAAGGAAAAAGGAAAGAAAAGCGAAAACGTTGAGGAAGTTCGTAGTATTGGGGAACAAATTGAATCGCTTGATAAAGAGATTGCCGAATTCCGTTCACAAATCGAGGCTATTGAAAAAGAAGAAGGTCAAGATGAGAAACGCCAGCAACAAGACTTCTTAGGAGAACATGAAGAGCGTAGCAAACCAGCAGGACAATTGAATGCGTTAGGCACTTACGGAGTAGGCAATGGTCAAATTGTTGGTGATGAAAAGCGAGAGCAAGATCTTACAAAAACTTATGAAGAGCGTGGAGCTGCATTAAAAGAAAAACGCTCAGTAACATTTGAAATTGACGAAGTACCTGAATTACGTGCGGTTTCAATTGGTGGAGGCACATTAATTAATGAAAAGAAATACAGCAAAGAATTAAATGAAAAATTCAGCGAAGTATCTTCATTGGTCGATGTGGTTAGTGGCGTACCACTTATGGGTGGTGAAAGCTACGCAAAAGGTTTTGAAATTTCAAGTGGTGAAGGTGACTATACTTCAGAGGATGGTAACTATGCTGATGCTGAGCCTGTATTTGATTATGTAACAATTGGCAAAGCAAAAATTACTGCTTATGCTGAAATGACTGATGAGTCTATGAAGCTACCTAACGTAGACTATCAATCTCGCGTAGCCAAAAGTATTGGCGAAGCTATTAAAAAGAAAATCACAAAGCAAATTATTGTTGGCCCAGGTGGAGCGAACGCATTAACTGGTATTTTTAATGCTCCAACAAATGTTATTCCAACTTCTACCGATATTGAAGTCTCTGCAATCGATGCTGATACATTAGATGAAATCGTATTTGGCTATGGTGGAGATGAGGAAGTAGAAGGTGGTGGCTATTTAATTCTTAATAAGCGAGACTTAGCTGCATTTGCAAAAGTTCGAAGCTCGGATGGTAAGAAGTTATACAAAATTAAGAAGGACGGTAACACAGGTACTATTTCATCTGATGATAGCTTTGAAGTTCCATTCATCATTAACAGTGCTTGTGCACCTATTTCTTCTGATTCGACTTCAGCAGACACATACTGCATGGCTTATGGTATGGTGAAAGCTTATGAAATGCCTATCTTCTCACCAATTACAGTGGAAGAATCAAGAGACTTTAAATTCCGCACAGGACAAATCGCTTACCGCGGATCTGTATGGGCTGGTGGTAACGTAGCGATGCATAAAGGATTTGTTCGTGTTAAGAAAGTAGCTGCAGTCTAATAATCATTCACCCCTTTCCATGAATTGGAGAGGGGCTATTTTAACTAAAGGAGGTTAGTAAAAAATGGAATATAATGTAATTAACTCTTTTGTAGACAAAAATACTAAGAAACTTTACTCAAGTTTAACTAAGGGTACAGTTTATGTGACAGAAGATAGGGAAAGAGCAACAACTCTTATTGAAAAAGGTTACTTAGAAGAAAGAGAACCCCAAACCCGGCAAACTGAAGAGGTTTCAGGGGAAGGAATGGCAATAAGTATAGAGGTTCTACTAGGGACAGTTGCCGAAATCATTGAGAATGTTACTAGTGAACTTACTCAAGAGAATTTATCTGAATTACTGGAATTAGAAAAACAAGGTGAAAATCGTAAAGGTGTAATTAAACACATTGAATCTCTCGTTAAGAGTGATTAAAGAATATGGGTGATAACTCATGACAGTTCAACAAATCTTTCAAGAAGAGATAAAACAGTTTTTAAGGATTGATGGCGAGGAGGATAATAATCTCGTTACTTCTCTAATTGTTGCAGCTGAAGTTTATATAAAAAATGCAACACGTCCAGATGTTGATACTACTCTTGAATTGTATAAAACAGCCGTAAAATTACTTGTTTCTAATTGGTATGAGAATCGTGAGCCAATTGGTAAAGCAACAACATTAGCTTTTTCACTAGAAAGCATTCTAATACAACTCTCTCACTGTGGAAGTGATATTAATGAATCCGGGAAAACTTAGACATCGAATCGATGTGTACGGGAATGTGAAAAAAGTAAACGAACTCAATAAGGTAAATTTTAGCTTTGAAAAATTAAAGACTATATTTGCTGAAATAGTACCACAGACTGGTAATATGCAACGACAACAAGCCGAAACAATTCTCACCAATGTAACCCATAAAATCATTGTCCGTTATCATGCAGGTAAAGATATCACAAAAGATATGGAGATTCATTTTAGGAATAGTAAGTTTGAGATTAAATATATACTAAATCCTTATTTTAAAAATGAGACATTAGAAATCTTTTGTGTGGAGGTGATGGAATGAGTTTAGAGATTAAGAACTTAGATAAATTCGAAAAAATGTTAGTAGAGAAAGCAACGAAAGAACTTCCGAGAGAAACTAAGCAGATTATGAGAAAAATGGGTAGTAAAGCAAGGACATTAACAGCTAGAAATGCTAGAAGTAAAGTTAAAAAGGTAACAGGTAGCTATCATAAGTCTTGGAAACGCGGTAAGTTATTTTTTGATGGAGATAAATTTGTAATACGTGTTTATAGCGGTTCACGTAAAGCTCACTTAATTGAAAAAGGACACAGGATAGTTAGGAACGGACGAGAAGTAGGCTTTGTAAAGGGAAAGAATGTTTTAGAAGAATCGATGAAAGAATTTGAAGACCGAGAAATGGACCAAATGTTAAGCGATTGGTTAGATAACCTCCTAGAGAGTGGGAAGTTATGATTAGCTATAAAGATATTCTCAATGTTATAACTACAAAATTAATAAAAGAGTTTCGGATTGAAATTAACTCGAATGATGTGAAGGAAGGTTTTAAGCGACCTTCTTTTTTTGTTGATTTTGATAATGTTAGGCGCTCTTCCACAGAAGAACAGATTGAAAGAGGCTTAACGATTCGAATTTATTATTTTCCTAGTGACAGAAATAAGAATGAAGTTGAATTATTGGATGTTCAAGAGGAACTTGAATCTCTATTTGAGCTGAAATTAGGTGTATTTGATAGAAGTTTTAATATTATCGAGACATTTAGCGAAGTAACAGATGGCGTACTGAACTTCTCATTTGATATTGAGTATTTCGAAGGCAAGGAAATTGAAGAAGCTGAACCTATGGAAAACTTAGAATTTAATAATGAGAATAACTAAGAAAGGGTGAAATAAATGGGCTTACCACAAATAGATATAGTATTTAAAGGTCAAGCAGTCACGGCCGTGAATCGAAGCGCAATGGGCATTGTACTTTTAATGGTAAAGGACGCAACAGCTAATTTTTTAAATGACTTCATTGCATACCGTGATATTACTCAAGTGAACGAAGAGAATTGGTCAGAGGAAAACTTTGATTATATTAGCCAAGCATTCATGGGTACTCCTTCTCGTGTTTTAGTATGTAATCTAGGTCCTGAAGGCACTGTATCAGATGGTTTACAAAAATCTAAATCAAAGAAATGGAATTACTTAGCTGTGCCGTTTGCTGAGGAAGAAACTACTTCAATTGCTAGTTTCATTAAGTCACAACGCGAGAACGAAAAGAAAACATTTAAAGCGGTTCTAGCTAATGAGCAAGCAGACCATGAGGGGATTATTAATTTCACCACTGATGAAATTGTGGTAGGAGAAAAAATCTATACGACAGCAGAGTATACGCCTCGTATTGCTGGAATACTTGCAGGTCTTCCATTTACTCGCTCAGCTACTTACTTCTCTCTTCCAGAAGTGGATTCAATTAAAGAGCATGATGATCCAGATGCAGATATTGATAATGGTCAATTAATTCTTGTGAATGATGGTGAAGAAATCAAGATTGGACGAGCTGTTAACAGTCTAACTTCTTTCACTGTGAAAAAAACAGAAGATTTTAGTGTGATCAAAGTAATGGAAGTTATGGATATGATGCATGATGATATCTATTCTACATTCAAGAATGAGTATGTAGGGAAGGTACAAAACATTTATGACAATCAAGTGTTATTCTTTACTTCAGTAAATGCCTATTATCAGGGGTTAGAGGGCGATGTGATTCTTGACCCTAACTTTGATAACCGTGCTGAAATTAATGTTGAGGCACAACGTTTAGCGTGGGAAACCATCGGTACGGATACATCCGATTGGGACGATCAAAAGGTAAAAGAAATGTCATTCAAGAGAAATGTGTTTACAAAAGGTAGAGTCAAGATTGTGGATGCAATTGAAGACTTAGAATTCCAAGTTTCTATATAAGGGGTGAATATTTATGAAAAAAATAAAAAGTAATCGAATTATTAATGGAACATACGGCGCTATTTGGGTTAATGGTGAGAAGTGGGTTGATGTTGACACCTTCGAAGCGAAAGTAACAGTAAACTATGAAGATGTAAACATGGCAGAAGATTTAGCGACTCATAAAAAAATGACTGGTTGGGCTGGAGAAGGTTCATTAACAGTTAAAAAGGTTTATAGTCGCGGAGCTACTCTTATGGCAAACGCAGTAAAAACAGGACAAATGCCTGATATTACTCTTGTAGGTAAACTAGCAGACCCGGATGCGTTTGGTAGTGAACGTGTAGCTATTAAAGAAGTAACATTTAATGAGTTCATGCTTCTGAAATTTGAGCAGAAGACTTTAGGAACTGAAGAAATGCCATTTAACTTTGCTGATTATGATCAAATTGATTTAATCCCAGCATAAATAGGAGGATATTATGAGTAAAAAGGAAATCAAAAAGCTAACACTTACTGAATTAATGAAGAATAAAGAGAAGTACCAGGTTGAAGCGGACAAAAAAGAACAACTTTATATTGAACGCTTTGGTGCTAGTATTACAATCAGAAAACCTGAGCGTTCTTTATGTATTGAAGCTACAGAAATGGCATATGACGCTGAAAGACAGGACATTAGTGATGTTCATATGGTTTATAACATTGTTGTAGAGCCGAATTTAAAAGACCCAGAGCTTCAAAAGGAATTTGGATGTGTAGAGCCTTATGACATTGTAGATAAGCTATTTGAGACTGGTGAAATTGGTAAAATTAGTGGTGCGGCAATGGACCTTGCCGGATTTAGCTCATCGGTACAAAGGGTAGCTGAAGTAAAAAACTAATTAAAAGTGATGATGATTTTTATTTGATTCATCACTATTTACAAAAAGGCTTTACTATGGACTATCTTTTAAATTTACGGGCAGACGAAAAGCTTTTTATGACAGCTAGTTTAGATTTATATTTTGAAGAAGAAAAGGCTAAGGTTCCTACTTAGTCTTTTTTCTTTGTAAAGGTGGTGAGATAAATGGCTAGTAAGGTTTTATCCGCCGTATTAACACTTAAAGATAAAAACTTTTCAACAGGTATGAGAAATGCTTCGAAGGGTGTTAGTGGTTTTGATAAGCGCTTAAAGTATTCCGGTAATCAAGTTAAGAGGTTTGCAAGCAATACAACGGCAAACTTTGCAAAGGTTGTAAAAAGTGCTGCAGCACTAGCTGGAGCTTATTTAGGTATTCGAGCTGCAACGTCCGCGGTTAGAGAGTCGATAAGCTTAGCATCTGAATTAGAGGAATTAGACGGGAAGTTTAGCGTTGTTTTTGGAAACATGTCAAAAGAAGTTGAAGATTGGGCGGGTACTCAGGCGCAAGCTTTAGGTCGTTCTAAAATGGATCTTAAAGGGTATCTTTCAGAGAATCAAAACATGCTTGTTGGTATGGGAATGGCTCGTGAAGAAGCTACTAAGATGTCACAAGATATTACTACTTTAGGGGTAGACTTAGCATCATTCAATAACTTAGCTGAAGATGACGCATTACGTAATCTACGTTCTGCAATCTCTGGTAACCACGGTGCAGCACAATCATTAGGTGCAGTTCTTAACGAAAATACTTTATCTCTTGAAATGAATAAAAGAGGGTTACAGGGACGTTTTGCAGATTTAGATGAATCTACAAAAATGGAACTAAGGTATGCTGCTATTGTCAGTCAATCAAGCGACGCTTTAGGTGATGCAGAACGCACCAGTGATTCATATGCCAACCAACAACGTAGGTTAGCTGGTATTAAGAAGGATCTTAAAGCCGAACTAGGTAAAGGATTCTTACCTATCGCAACTAAAGTTACTCAAACAATGGCTAACTTTGCTAGTAACATGATGGTCCACATGCCTAAAGTTCAAGCTTTTACTGAACGAGCAATGGACGGTATTAGTAGAGGGATGTCATTTGTAGGTAGGATGGGTACCTCAACTTTCAGGACAGTAAGAGGGGTTATTCAAGACAATCAACCGACTATGGATACTATGAGAAGTGGTTTAGTCTTTTTAGGGCAAACTGCGATTGCTATAAAGGACTGGTTTGTTGATGCATTCCAGAACATTAAAGCAAGAATTTCTGAAAATCGACCGACTATAGATGGGGTTAAATCGGCCTTAGAAGATACAGGTGTTAGAGCATTAGAACTAAAAGATTGGCTATTACAAGCCTTTGACAGTGCTAAACCGGCGCTTAATTGGTTAAAGGACGAAGGACTCCCCCTAGTTGTGGATGGCGTAGCTGGTGTGATTGATAAGGCTACTGGTCTTTATAATTATGTAAATGATAATTGGAGTAAATTTGAACCGATTGTCTATGGTATAGCTGGATCTATTCTTTTTTATAAAACAGCCGTAGGTATTGCAGCTTTAGCTACAAAAGGGTGGGCGGTTGCCACAGGTATCTTAGCTCTTGCAAAAGCTGGGTTAAATACCGTTCTAGCTATATCTCCGTTAGGATGGGTAGCTCTTACGATTGGTGCCGTTATAGCCGTTGGGGTTTTACTTTATAAAAACTGGGATACTGTTAAAGAAAAAGCTAGCGAGCTTTGGAGTAGGTTGAAAGAAAGATTCGAAGGTATACAGAATTCAGTGTCAGAGTCGATGGATAATGCTAAACAGAAAGTTTCAGAGTTCTTTTCTCCTTTTATTGGTTTTATAGATACAGTAAAAAGTAAGTGGGATGATCTCAAATCATCGTTTTCTAATTTCAAAATGCCTAAGATTGGTCTACCTAAATGGGCGGGTGGAAATGGTCTAATTCAAGCTTCTTATGCAGTAGGTACAAATCGAGTTCCTCATGATATGGTAGCTCAAATTCATAAAGATGAAATGATTATTCCAGCACGTCAGTCACAAAGACTTCGTGAACAAGGCGTTACTATCGACAACATTACGGATATGCCTCAAACGAGACAACAAACAACCATTACACGTACAGAAAACAAAACAGACCGTTCAACTAAGAGAAATAATGTAATAGTCAATGTCTATGCAAAGGGAACCTCAGCTAAAGAGGTACTTGATGAGTTGGTCCCACAATTAGAACTGGTATTAGATAACATGTAGGAGGGATAACAGTGGATATATTTTTAAGTATTAATAACCGAGAACAAGTTATTCAGCTTCCTGTTATCCCTAGCGAGTTTAATATAAACAGTCCTCAGAACAATGATAGGTATGAAACAATATCTCAGGGAGAGCTAAAATTAATAGGACTTAGAGGATTAAAAAGTTTTACTATCTCTTCATTTTTCCCTAAAAAGGATTATCCATTTTTACGTGACCGGACATACAAAGGTTGGGAGTATGTAGATATAATCGAATCATGGATTGATAGAAGAGTACCTATTAGAGTTATCATCACAGATACAAATATCAACTGGGCAATGTCTATTGAAAACTTTAATTATGGTCCTCGTGATGGCACTGGAGATATTTATTTTGATTTACAACTGGAGTATTTTCCTTTTGTTCAAGTAGGAGGAGCGTGAACATAATGGGATAACAGGTAATCAACAATTGTGGACGGCATCCAATAATGGGTTAGTTAATATTACACCTATAGTGGGTGCTATCTCGTGGCGGTCAAGCATTGAAGAGTTGGGACAGGAACTTGATTTTGATATTGCATATAATGATTCTCGATTCATCCCTAAAAATCCAGTAGATGTTGGTCAAATGGCTATTTTACGTAACGGAGATACAGAGGTCCTTCGTACGATTGTGATAAGTGAAAACAAGCAAGGCAGACAACCTATTAAATATATTTCGTTTGATGCTGCTTTTTACTTAAATAAATCTAAGAAAATTTATCAATTCAATCGTATGCCAGGAGGACAAGCTATCAGGAAGATACTAACAGACTTTAATATTCCTATTGGAGAAATCACGTCAATACCTACCATTATTGATGAAATATACCCAAATGAAAGCCCTTCTGATATCATCCGAGATATTCTTAAACAAGCAGAAAAGGACCAAGGGATAAAGTATAGGATAGAGATGAGAGTAGGTAAACTTTATATCCTTCCACAAACTGATTTACTTGTAAAAGGGTCATTCAGATTAGCAAGGAACTTGTGGGAACATGATATTCAAAAATCAACTGCAGAACCTACTCGAAGTCGGTCAATTGAGGAAATGAAAAACAAAATTCAGATTGTTCAAGATAACCAAGTAATTGCAACATTAACGGATTCAAATATGATTGAACAATATGGTCTTTTATCCGACATTGTGGAAGTACAAGACAAAGATACTTCACAAGCTAGGAACATTGCTAAGAATATGCTGAAAGATTTATCACGAGTTATGGAATCGAATACTATTGAAATGCTTGGTGATGATAGAGTAAGAGCAGGAAGAATAATAGAGATAGAAGAACCTGTTACTGGCATGAAAGGTCGATATCTTATTGAATCAGTAGAACATACTCTTAAAAATGGTATACACCGGATGTCTTTAGATTTGGGGGTAGTTTAATGGATACCACTGTAAGATTAGCGAAATTATTTAAAGAAAGGGAGAATCCTTTTTTGTTTGGTGCGCTAGTGGGAACTGTTATAAGTACATCTCCTCCACAAATTAAAATTTCGAATGATATTGCCCCAAGGGGCTCAAAAGTTATCATAGCTAACAGTTATAGAAATGTAATGAAAAACGGAGATGAGGTTATTGTTATTACCTCCAGTGACAATCAAAAATATTTTGTCATAGATAAGGCGGTGAGAGGCTAATGCTGCCGAAAATTACTGAGCTCGAATTCGAAAACATTTTAAAGCAAGAAGAACAAGACCAACCTGTTGCTAGGTTAAGGTCTTTTTTATTTGACTTTAAAAAAGGTAGTCTTGTTTTACGTGATGGTAAACCAGTTCCTGTTTATGGTATTGAAGCGTTAAAAGTATGGATAGAGGCAACCATTCGTACTGAGCGCTACAAGTTTCGAGTTTATGAAGGAACTGAACACGGGGTAAGGTTAGAAGATTTAATTGGATCTTCCTTACATTTGGGCTTTATACAAACTGAAATAGAAAGGGAGCTCACAGAAGCTCTAACACGGCATCCTGTTATTCAATCGTTAGGTAATTGGTCAATTTCTCGTGAGGGTTCAAAATACATTGTTTCTTTCCGTGTATTTACTATCGAAGGAGCATTTGAACAGGAGGTGGAACTAGGTGGATGAACGTGAAAAAGAAATACATGAGGAAATTCTTAGTGATATAGATGATTCTTATTCAAAACTACAAGGGGACTTTATCTATGAGGCTACTCGTCCTCCTGCTATTCAATTTAACAAATTAGAAAAGCAAAATGAAAATGTTAGAAATAAGTTGGATGTTGAGAATCTAAGAGGGGAAGAGTTAGCAAAGTATATTTTCAACAGAACAGGCCAGGAACGGAGAGAAAAAACCTACTCTATTGGCGAAGTGTTAGTTGAAGCAGATGGAACTGTCTATGTAAATGATTTGTTCGAAACAGAAAGCGGTATTCAGTTTGTTGCTACTGAAGAAAGAACTATAAGCGAATCAGGTACAGTAAAAATCCAAGCGGTGGAGCCCGGACCAATCGGAAATGTACCTGCGAACAGAATCACAAAAATACCAGTTACTCTTTCTGGTGTAGTCTCAGTAGCGAATCCTCAACCGACATATGATGGTTTTTCAGCTGAAAGTGATGCTGATTTATTACAACGTTACTATGAACGAATTAGAACACCTGCAACAAGTGGAAATAGAGCGCATTATCTTATTTGGGCTAAAGAAATTGCAGGAGTAGGCGATGCCAGGGCTTTCCCACTGTATTATGGAGGTAATACAGTAAGAGTGGTCATTATCGATGCTGAAAAAAAGCCAGCTTCCAATGACTTGATTGAACAGGTACAAGAACACATAGACCCAGGAAGCAATGGATTAGGGGATGGCGTCGCTCCATTAGGAGCTTACTGCTATGTAGAAGCTGCAGTTCCAGTTACTATTAATGTTGATTTTACGGTTACAAAAGAGGACGGATATACTGATGAGGAAGTTATTGAGAATGTATCTAAGAGCTTAACAGAGTACTTAAAATCAATTGCATTTGTGGAAGGAATAAACTTTGTTTCTTATGCTCAAATTGGTTCAACCATACTAGATTCAACAGGTGTCTTTGATTATACTAATCTAATTGTGAACGGCTCTAATGTGAATATTGACATAGCAAACGATGAGGTAGCGATTCTTGGAGGTGTTGGAATTGTCTAATGAGATGATTAAAACACTTCCTCTTTTTATGCGCAAAGATGAAATTATTATTGAAATTTTTGGCGCTCAACAAAAGAAGTTTAATAGTTATAGAGATGCAATTGAAGAAATAATGATGCAATTAGATGTGGACACAGCGACATGGGGTTTGGATATTTACGAGAAAGAACTTGATATCCCAGTTGACCGTAGCAAACCTTTTGATGAAAGGCGCTCTGTCATTAAGTCGAAATGGAGAGGTTCGGGGAAGGTAGACCAAATTCTCTTAAAAATAGTTGCTGATTCCTTCACTAATGGGGATGTTGAGGTATCTTTTGATAATGGTGTAATCGGCATTCAATTCACTTCTGAAACCGGAATTCCACCAAATTTAGAAGATGCCCAAAATGCTTTGGAGGATACGCGACCGGCACATTTACCAATAAGGTATTTCTTCCGTTACCTGACTATAGGTGAGGTACATGATCTTACAATTGGAAAGATGCACAATATGACATTGGATAACTTTGCAGGGGGTGCAAGTTAGTGACTAAAAAGTACACTGAGAAGTTAAATCTCTATCAACCCAACCCAGTAACAGAAAAGGATGATACATTTAATATAGACACTATATTAAATGAAAACTGGGAGAAAGTTGATAACTTCGCTGATGAAATTACAACAAAGAAAATAAATGCTGGTAACGGTCTGACTGGTGGTGGTGACTTATCGCAAGATAGAACAGTTACGCTAGGTACACCAAGTACGGTGACAGCCACGACGAGTAACAGCACGACAGGTACTAGCCATACACATAACATAGACGTAGCGACACAAGCAGAAGCAGAAACAGGTTCAAATAGTACGAAATTAATGACACCGCAGAGAACAAAGCAAGCAATCGATAACATACAAGCAGTAAAAACAGTCGCAGGAAGAACCGGTAATGTTACTGTTACTAAAGAAGATGTGGGACTAGGTAATGTAGACAATGTACAACAAGCAACTAAGACAGAATTTGTTGAATTAAGTAATGACGTTGCTGCGCATAAGGAAGATTATGAGCAAGAGTTAAAAGAAGATGCTATCAAACCTCTTGTAATCAATACAGGTACACAAATTATCGAAAGTGTGAAACGTTCACCATTAACAGTCAATCGGATTGATGGGAAAACGGTTGTTAACTTGATTCCTCCGTTTACGAGTAGGGAGTGGGCGAAACACGCTAATGCAACGGTAAGTGCTGATGGGCGAACGTTGACGTTAGTTGTAAGTGATTCTACAAATACATCTAATGGGTATTGGCTCAGTGTTAAACCTAATACGTCTTACATTATTAGCGGGCATACAAATAATAATAATGCTTTAATCGGTGTATTTGATGATGCAGGTGGGTTTGCAAGAATTACAAATGGTGGTTATATTAGTGGGGAAAATGGAAAAAGGATAATAACTACTGGTGATATAAGTAGAATAAGAATAACTACACAAAATAACGGTTTAGCCAATGGTACTTTCACATTCTCCGACCTCATGCTCACCGAAGGTACGGAACAACACGACTTTGTACAAGGTGTGCAACATACGACAGGCGTGTATGTAACAAACGAAACCAACGACACCTATCAATACTTCGCACGTGATAGCAAAGGTGACGTATTACGTTTAGCTGATGGGGAGTATATCGAGAATGGGCGAAAGTGGAAAGAGATTGAGCGAATTGAGTTAGATGGTAGTGAGGATTGGAAGCTACCTCAAAAATTTACTGGTTACACAATCGTGAGAATTGACTTACCTAACGCTATTGATTATGAGGGGACAGTTGTTAAGTACGATGGTAAGGTGATAGATAGTTTTTTATCTAGTTCTGATTCATGGAATAGCGATAAAGCTAGGGTTACAGGGGGGGTGTTTTATCTTGCAATCTCCAACACCGATTCAGGTTGGGGCGACAACTACACACCTACAGCAGACGAGATTAAGGCGTATTTCATGAGGTGGCGGATGTATACCGATGGACAGTCAAATGGTGGAACTTATAATGGTACAGGAAATAAGGCTTGGTATCCATTAGCGATTTTAGGTGATGCTTGGAATTCTTCGGCTAGAAGGACAGTAGTGCCAATCGAGCCTTACGAGGTAAAAACAGATAAGTGGAAACCCTACCAACTACACTACAAACTAGCTACACCTTACTGGGAAGAAATCACGACAGAAGGGCAAGTCGTATTAGAAGAAGGGGAGAATCACGTTACATTAGGTTCGGGAATGGTTGTGAGGGAGGTTATGGCAAGTTTTGAAGGCACTACAACATTAGCTACAAACACCCCAATAGTACCTCAGACGTTGTATAGTTATCCTACTAATAAAATACTTGAGTGGTATAGTAACGGAAAAATTGATAATAACGTGTGGGAAATTGTCGCAGATTCTAACGCATATGGGAATGAGAGGTTAATTGTATACGGAAAAGAAAAAGCAGACAAAACAGCACAATACACCGTAACCTACCTAGCCTTACCACACGTTATCACAAGTGGTATCGCATCGGTACAAGCCGAAGTCTACGAAAATATTAAGTCTGTACAAGACAAGCATACGGTGGATATTGCAGATACGACTAAACGTGTGAACGTGCTAGAAATGCAGACGAATCCTGATTTGTCGATGTTTGCGAGTAAGAAGCAAGAAGAGTGGATTGAGCCTGTGTTGATGAATGGGTGGGCGCAAAGTAACAGAAAACTTGCATACTTTAAAGACAATTTCGGACTAGTTCATTTGAGGGGAGAAATTAGGGATGGGTCTACCGGACACAATACTATATTATTTATGCTCCCAAAGGGATATAGACCTAATATTGACAATGATATAACTATAAGTACGCACGGTGGTCTAATTAATGGTGTTTCTGTTATGCAACTAAGAATTAAGTCAAATGGTGAAGTTAATATACAGTTAAATGATGCTAAGACGTTCATTCAGATAAATGGTATTTCATTCCGAGCAGAACAGTAAAGGAGGTTAGACAGTGTTTAAAAGTCTAAGGTGTAGATTCCATTACAACCGATGGAAAAGTTTAATTTGGGCGTATTTCAATCTCACAATACTATCAGATAATAAGCAACTAGAAAAAGCAGAATACCACAAAAATAAATTTATTGAGTTAGGTGGAAGTCCTGACATTGTAAATTGGATGAAGGAGGTTAGACGATGACTAAATCAGATTTAAAGTGGTTATGTTTATTTAGTGGAATACCCCTACTCATCGTATTAATTGCACAATTTATATATTTTAATTTTCTATATAGGGGGTTACCGTTGTGAAACAAATTCTAAGAATTGATGAGAATGGGTTGTTTATCGAGCCTGTTCTCGTACAATCAATCCCGACAGAAGAGGTTGAGAAAATACGTACAATCGAACAAGAGGAATTAGATGAAGAAGGTAACGTAATCAACACAATCGAAGTCGAAGAAACGTACACCGAAACAGTACCGAAAACGTATTTTGAGACAGTCGAGCGAGAAGCAGACGAAGAAGGTAATGTAACCAGTGAGATTGTGGAACGTTTTGTTACCGTCACACCACCACAAGGATTATACACGTTAAAGTGGAATGGTGACGAGTGGGAAGAAGGTAAGCCACAAGAAGAGATTAAAGCGATACAAGAGCAAGCGAAACAGGAGAAGCAAGAGGAAGAACAGAAGAAAGCAAGACAGGAGAGTTTGCCGAGCGAGGTGGACGAGTTAAACGTTCAGAGCGTATCAAATATGCTTGCTATGGTTGAAATGTACGAGGGCAAATTGGCGTTAGAACAACAACTCACAGACGAGCAACAACGCCATGTATCGACTATGTTAGCAATTACGGAATTATACGAAATGATGCTAGGGGGTAATTAAGAATGGCTCAAATTTACGCTGAATTAATTCGATTAGGTCATAAGACAATTGACGATGTACCCGAAAATTTAAGAGAAGAAGTTAAGGCGTTGTTAGATGAATCTAATTAAACGTCTTTTTTATTTACTAAAATTAACTAAGGAGATGAGAGATATGGCGACAATTTACACTACTTTAATTATTATGGGGCATAAAACGTATGATGAAGTACCAGTAACATTAAAAGAGCAAGTTAGGGAGCAATTGATTCAGTTAGAAGCAGAGCATTTAATTACGGATTAGTTGCAGGATAGCCTGATTATGTGCAGTAAAAAAAGCCTATAAATAGGCTTCGTCAGTAACGTTCATTTATTTTTTCAAGGTTGTCAAGAAAGTAGGAAAATAAATCTGTAAAGGAATATTTTGTATTATCTAAGATGTAAGAAATAGAATTTTCTTCTCCAATATCACTGTCTTTCGAATAACTAAATACAGGCTTGATATGTTGGTTTTGGATTAAAGCTTTAGTTAATTCCAAAGCTAGTTTTTTATTGTCATCCAAATTTATCACCTCCTGTTAATAGTTATTAGGAGTTTGTCTTGAATATGCAAACACCTCTCAATGAGTAGGTGTATTTTTTATGCCCTTTCATCCAGAGTGTCATTTTAGAGGGCTCTTTTTATATTGTGGAAGGAGTGAAGTAATGGAAAGGTTTGACTTGTGGTTTAAAGGAACAATCACTGCAATAGGAGCGATATTTTCAATTGTTTCAGAAAGTCTAGGAGCTGCATTTACAGTTTTACTTGTTCTAATGGCTGTGGACTTCATTACTGGAATGATGGCTGGTTCTGTTACATCAGGTCTTAATAGTGCAATTGGACGAACAGGTTTTATTAGAAAGCTTTATGTGATATTGCTAATCGCTACTATTTATCTAATAGAAATTAACTTATTTGGAACGAATCACATAGGAAACGGTATTTGTATTGCCTACATTGCAATTGAATTAATTAGTATTACTGAAAACGGTGGGAAGATGGGTGCTCCAGTTCCACAGGGTGTAAAGAAGTTAATTACAATGCTTAAAAATGAAGAGGGAAAGGGTGAAAAGTAATGGTGAAAATTTGTTTGGATGCTGGTCATGGTGGTAATGATTCAGGTGCTATAGGCCATGGGTTACAAGAGAAGGATGTTGCATTAGATATTGTTAAACGAATTGATGAAAAATTAAAACAGTATGAAGGTGTACAGACACTTCTTACTCGTTCTTCTGATATATTTGTTGAGTTAGCCGAACGAGCAGCAATAGCTAATCGCTGGGGAGCGGATTATTTTCTTTCAGCACACCTAAATGCATTTAATGGACAAGCTAATGGTTATGAAGATTTCATTCACATCAGTGCTTCGGCTCAATCTATCTCTCATCAAAATACCATGCATGCCGAGATAACTAAACAAGTACCAGAGATTAATAATCGAGGGAGAAAGACTGCTAATTTTGCAGTATTGAGGTTAACTCGTATGCCGGCAATCTTAACGGAAAATGGATTTATTGATAATGCTCGAGACGCAGCATTGCTTAAACGCCCTGATTTTTTGGATAGAATCGCTCATGGTCATGTGGAAGGAATTATTAAAATCTATGGATTACAAAGAAAGGTGGTACCTTCTATGAGTCAATCAGGACCGTTCCCAGACGTACCAAAAGGACATTGGGCTGAAAAGGCAATTGAACACGTGAAGAAAGAAGGCATAATGCAAGGTAAGACAGACGGAACCTTCGCACCGAATGAACCGATGACTAGAGCTCAAATGGCTCAAGTAATCTTTAATATGAATAAGTAAAATAATAGCCCACTCACAAGGTGGGCTTACTTAAACAACTTCCTCATCGCTTTTCCAGTCGCTCTACCGACTACTCTTCTTCCTATCCTTTTACCGACTCTTCCTTTCCGAACGGCGTCAATATCATTCCAAATTCTAAGTATCTTATTTATTTTTGATTTTAAGCTCATTGTTTAATCTCCTCTTCTACATATTCATATAAATCATCAGTTTTACACTTTAATAACAGTGCCAGTTTATAAAGGTCCTCCGTTTTAGGCTTGGAACGTCCAGTGCACCAATTACTCAATTGTTGCTTAGTGACTTTCATTTGGTCTGAAATGTAATCTCTTCTAAACCCAGCCTTTTTAATACATTCATCTATTTTACTAATAAGCATTGAACCACCTCGTATTATTCCTATGAGTAGTTTTCTATATCTTTCAGATGAATTCCTTTATTTGTATTATTTATTTAAAAATATAAATTTCCTTTATGTTTTTGTTCTTATTCCATTAATAGCTGAGTATGATTTATTAAACCAATCACAAGGAGGTCATACACAGTTATGAATAAACAAAAACAACAAGTAGCATTGATAATGAAAAAGGCACAATTGGAAGGTAAGGTATATCTAACTGTGGAAGGAGAACAATTACTGGAGAGATGGGTGGGTGTTAAATATGAAGCAAACAAAAGTGAAAAGCGTATCATTCAATCTATCTGACCCCTACGAAAAAAAGTTATTAGAACATGCATCAATGTTTAATGTTTTTTCAGCTTATGTTAAACGGCTTATACAGAAAGATATGGAGGAGAGGAAGAGTAACAATACGAATAATAACATGCCAAAGCAAGTCCATCGTTCAGAAAGAGGGGGGTATAAAGTCGAATTTTAAAATCATAACCAGTTAATACTTACCTTCCCCTTCTGTTCAACAATGACCTGGGGGACTAGGGGACTAAGGATAAATCGAAAAACTTTCAATATAAAAAGTTAGGGGAGAGGGAGAAGTGGAGGAGTATCCTATAATAAAAAGGAAAAGACCGAAGAAAAATATTCGTATTGAACGTAAAGAACGTTCGGATAAAAAAGTATTTAGTGATATTCGTGTACCAGTTTCGTTGTACGATCGTGAATATATTATGTATTGTTCTAGAAGTAAAAAACAATCAATGACTGAGTTTTGTACAGAAATAGTCAAAATAAATATAGAAGAGTTTTATGAGTTTCCAGAATTAACATACACAACATCTGATTATATTGTTCACGTTAAAGCAGATAAAGAAGTATACGAAAGAATTGTATATTTTTCAGTATCTTGGAATTGTAGCATAAGAGAAGCTACTTATCGTATACTGACTAATGCATTGTTTTATTTACAAGGCGGTGTCTACATCAATGATAAAAGTAATTACTAACCCATACCTTATGAGGGTATAAGTTAGTAATTCAATTTGCCCACAAAATGCCCACATTGTGCCCACAATTAGAATAAAAACTATGAAGAAATATGAAAATCCATAATTTTGTAAATGTTGATACGGCACTAATTAGAGTGAATCTATGAATCTATATTATAGGAAGAAACACGTTCCGCACGCAAGTTCATCCTTGGGAGCGCGACCAGTACCTACAAACATATTAATAGAACAAACCCCTTGATACCACAGGTGTTGAGGGGTTTTTCTTTGTAACAAAGTTAAATTATATTTACAGTGATGTAAGATTAAATGTACAGTCAACTATTATTAAAAGTGAGGTCCAATAATAATAATAGGACTAGAAAATATAATTTTTTATTTTATTTTTAAAGCCATTTGTGGCAAGATTAAACCATACAAAGAAGACTTTTATTAAAGAGATATAAGTGGGGGTAGTAAAGTGAAAACAGTTGTTGTGATTGGTGGGGGAGTTACAGGCCTATCAACGATGCATTATTTACAAAAATTAAAACGCGAGCAAAATGTAGATGTAGAGTTGATTCTTGTAGAGAAAAATGAGTATTTAGGGGGTAAAATCCACACAGTACTGAATGGTGAATACAAAATAGAAACTGGTGCTGACTCTATTGTTGCAAGACATGAAAGTGTCATGCCATTAGTAACTGACTTACAACTCGAAAATGAAGTTGCTTACAATGCGACAGGTATTTCGTATATTTATACAAATAATGAGTTACATCCAATTCCTAAAGATACAGTATTTGGGATACCTACAAGTAAGGAATCATTATTTAGTAGTACATTAGTATCGGATGAAGGGAAGAAACTTGCATTAAAAGACTATGAGATGGTAAATGACCATTTTACACTCGAGAGCTCGATTGGGGAATTTTTAGAACACTTTTTAGGGAAAGAACTAGTAGAAAAGCAAATAGCACCTGTATTATCCGGTGTTTATTCAGGTAATATAAATGAGCTTACTTTGGCTTCTACACTACCTTACCTTTTAGAGTATAAACAACAATATGGAAGTATTATTGAAGGGTTAAATAAAAATAAAGAGAAATTTCAAACAGCAGCAAATAAAAAGTTCCTATCGTTTAACAAGGGTTTATCTACGCTAATTAACGAAATGGAAAATGAGTTAGAAGAGGTTGAATTCATTAAAGGAGTAAAAGCTACAAAAGTTAGTAAAGAAAATGTTAGCTATGAAATATCATTTTCAAACTTTCGTACAATCCAGGCAGACTATGTTGTACTTACGACACCACATCATGTAACTCAGGAATTACTAAATAATGAGGATTTGGATAAGGACTTTAACAAATTAACTAATGCTTCTTTAACAAGTATTTATCTAGGTTTTGATATCCCAGATGAAAGACTTCCAGCGGATGGTACTGGATTTATTGTTTCAGAAAATAATGATATTCAATGTAACGCATGTACGTGGACGAGTAGGAAATGGAAACATACATCTGAAAAAGGTAATTTATTAGTTCGTTTATTTTATAAAAGTTCAAATCCATCCTATCAAAAGTTGAAAAATATGAATGAGGATGGTTTAGTTGAAGCAGCTTTACAAGATATTGAAAAGAGTTTAGGTATAAAAGGAAAGCCTCAAGTTATAGAAGTAACAAACTGGGAAAATGCTATGCCGAATTATCATTTAGAACATAAACATGCAGTACATTCTCTTATTGGCAAAATGGAAACAAACTTTCCTAATGCTATCCTTGCTGGTTGTTCCTATTATGGAGTGGGTATAGGAATGTGTATTAAGAATGGGAATGATACAGCGGCTATGATTATCGATAGAATAAAGAAAGTTTAGTTGAAAAGCCTAATCTTATTAGATTAGGCTCTTTCTAGGATCCATTTTCGGTTTATTATAGATTAATAATTAGAATTGTAGTAATCAGGGAAATGCCCAGAGCCTTGTCCGTAAGGGAATCCGTGATGCAAGTGGTAATCAGCTGGACTATGTTTTGCTGTAGCTACTTTTTTCGAAAGTGGTTTTGGTTGTGTCTTTAGTTGGTCTCCTAGAGGATTATGAACCCATTGTGTTGGTTTATATGGAGGTTGATAATATCCATGGCCATAATAAGGAATAGGTTGATAATATCCATAAACATATTGGGGTTGTTGGTTAAGCATTGGGTGCAATGCAACACCGGGTTGTAAAGGGTTAATAAACATTTTTACATCACCTTTTTTTGAGGGTTAGGATATAGTATTGTTCAGTATGGTATAAAGAGCTTTTCCCTATGTGATTTAGGCCAATGAGTAAGAGGTGTGATTTTCCTCTTACTCATTTTTAGTTAATACCAAGGCGGTCTAGGAGGTCTAGGTGGCCAAGGGTAAAAAGGTGGATATGGCGGCCAAGGATAGTATGGTGGATATGGGGGGAACGGTGGCCAAGGATAATATGGTGGGTATGGTGGATAAAAAGGTGGACGCCAATGTCTCCTATGAGGCATAAAATTCACCTTCTTTCTTTATAAAGTACTACATTCTACACAGCAAGCATTTGTAAGGAGCATGTACTTTCTGAAATAGGTTTATTTTAGCGTCTTGAAAAGCAAAAAATCCTATCAATTTAGTTTGATAGGATTAAAGATATTAATGAATAGTTCTGAAAACTCCAATCACTTTTCCTAATACAGAGCAATTTTTAAGTATAATTGGTTCCATAGTTGAGTTTTCAGGTTGTAAACGAATATAATCTTTTTCTTTAAAGAAACGCTTAACTGTAGCTTCATCCTCTTCTGTCATAGCTACAATTATATCGCCGTTATTAGCAGTTTGTTGCTGACGAACAATAACCATATCACCATCGAAAATACCTGCTTCTATCATACTTTCACCATCGATTACTAGAATAAATACGTTTTCCTCATTTGAAACATAACGTTCAGGTAATGGGATATATTCTTCTACGTTTTCAATGGCTGTTATAGGGTTACCTGCTGTAACCTTACCGATAACAGGTACATAGGCTGTTTTGCTTTCTGCTATCTTACTATAGTCCTCTTCTGATGATAGGACTTCGATAGCTCTTGGTTTGGTAGGATCTCGTCGAATAAGACCTTTTTTCTCTAGTCGAGATAAGTGTCCGTGAACTGTTGAACTAGAGGCTAGTCCTACCGCTTCACCGATCTCACGTACAGAAGGGGGATAACCTTTGGAGCGAACCTCTGTTTTTATGTAGTCTAGTATTTCTTGTTGCCTCTTTGATAACTTTGACATTCCTCACACCTCACTTGACTAATCTTGTTAAATTTATTATATCATGCAAAATATGGACTAGCAAACATAAGTTCTAATTTACGATTGACACGAACAAAGGTTCTTACTATAATCGAGATAAGAACAAACATTCTTATGAGGTGAGGATAGTGAAAGGTTTACTAAAGAGATTTTCTGGGGAAGAAATTGGAATCATAATTGGATTTGTTGCAACAATTGTCTTAATGTGTGCTTCAGTTCTAATAACTTCTTAGGTATAATTAAGTTATGAATGCTATTATATATTGTAGAGTTAGTACAGAAAAGGAAACCCAACAAACGTCATTACACCGGCAGCAAGAAGAGCTGGTACACCTTGCTGAAAGCCATCAATTAAATGTCATAAAGATTATCAGCGAAAAAGAAAGTAGTTTTAAGCTTGAACGACAAGGGATATTAGAAATGCTAGATTATTTTAGGGAAAAGCAGGCTGAAGTTCTTCTTATACAAGATGACACAAGACTAGCGAGAGGAAATACAAAGATAGCTCTCCTACATCATTTATCAAAAATGGGGGTAACTATCTATACATTAAATAATAATGGTGAAATGGAGCTTAGTGAAACAGATTCGATGGTGCTAGAAATTGTAAGTATAGTAGAAGAGTATCAACGGAAGCTTCATAATTTAAAAATAAAAAGAGGAATGAAACGGGCAGTAAAGCAAGGCTACAAGCCACAAAAAAATTTAAAAAACACTCATGTTGGTGGCAGAGAACAAAAGGACGTACCTATTAAAGAAATTGTTCGCCTTAGAGAAATGAAATTAACTTTTCATGAAATTGCTGCTACTTTAAGAGGGTTTGGCTATGATGTATCAAAAGCAACTGTACATAGACGCTACCAATTATATATTAAGGAAACAGAGCAACTAGATAATGTACAAGACTAAAGCAAAAAAGTTGAAACGACTAAGTCCTTCGTGTACAGTTTGTATTGGTAATAATGTATTATGTACGTGATAGGAGGAATATATGATGGCGATAAATGATAAGATTGCACGCATAAATGAATTAGCGAAGAGAGCGAAAACAACAGGACTTTCAAAAGAGGAAGAACAAGAACAAAAGAGGCTACGTCAAGAGTACGTAAAGCAATTCCGCTCTTCTTTTGAAAATCAATTACATTCAGTCAAAGTTGTAGATAAAAAAGGGAATGATGTTACACCTGAAAAGCTAAAGCAAAGTAAAAAGTCACAGAATGTAACAAAGCATTAAGACACCAAACATAAAATTTATAATAATGACGATACTAGAAGCGTTTACCTTTATGTCGAAATAGGTAAGCGTTTTTATTTATGAGTATTTTTACTTTATTGAGTAAATCCTAGAAACATAGAGATGAATTTCCTAAGTTTGCTTGTACAATGGTGGAAGAAAGTATAATATGAAAAGCGTATATAATCATTATAGGTGAATCGAAAGGGTGACGAAAAATGACAACTCGCGTCGAACAGTTAGCTGTAAATACTATTCGTACGTTATCGATTGATAGCATTGAAAAAGCAAATTCTGGACATCCGGGAATGCCTATGGGAGCTGCTCCTATGGCGTTCAGTCTTTTTGCAAAGTATATGAACCACAATCCAAGTAATCCAGAATGGTTTAACCGTGACCGTTTTGTTCTGTCTGCAGGACATGGTTCTATGCTTTTATATAGCTTATTACATTTAACAGGTTATGACTTATCACTTGAAGACTTACAAAGTTTCAGACAGTGGGGGAGTAAGACTCCTGGACACCCTGAATTTGGACATACTCCGGGTGTGGAAGCGACAACTGGACCACTCGGTCAAGGTGTTGCGATGGCAGTTGGGATGGCAATGGCGGAGCGTCATTTAGCAAGTACATACAACCGTGATGGTTTAGAAATCGTTGATCATTACACTTATAGCATTTGTGGTGACGGTGATTTAATGGAAGGTGTTTCTGCAGAAGCAGCTTCATTAGCAGGACACTTAAAGCTAGGACATCTTGTTGTTCTTTATGATTCAAATGATATCTCATTAGATGGCGAATTAAATATGGCTTTCTCTGAAAGTGTAGAAGATCGTTATAAAGCATACGGATGGCAGGTCATTCGTGTGGAAGACGGGAACAATCTTGATGAGATTGGAAAAGCAATCGAATCTGCTAAGAAAGACGAACGTCCTACATTAATTGAAGTAAAAACAGTCATTGGTTATGGGTCACCAAACAAAGGTGGAAAGTCGGCTTCACATGGTGCACCACTAGGTAGCGATGAAGTTAAACTAGCAAAAGAGGCTTATGAGTGGTCATATGATAACGAATTCCATATCCCTGAAGAGGTTGAAGAATTTTATTCAAATGTTAAAGCAGAAGGTGAGCAAAAGGAGAATGCGTGGAACGAAATGTTCGCTACGTATAAAGAAAAACATCCTGAGCTAGCTGAACAATTACAACAAGCAATTAAAGGTGAGTTACCAGCTGGTTGGGATCAAGATGCTCCTGTCTATGAAGCAGGAAAAGACAGTGTTGCTACGCGCTCATCTTCAGGTGATGCTTTGAATGCGTTTGCTAAAACTGTTCCTCAGCTTATCGGTGGTTCTGCTGACTTAGCTTCATCAAACAAAACATTAATCAAAGGTGAAGCTAACTTTAGTCGCGAAGATTACAGTGGTAGAAACATTTGGTTTGGTGTTCGTGAATTTGCAATGGGAGCTGCTATGAACGGTATGGCTCTTCATGGTGGAGTAAAAGTATTTGGAGCAACTTTCTTCGTATTCTCTGATTACTTACGTCCAGCAATCCGTTTAGCTGCGTTAATGAAATTACCTGTCACTTATGTATTTACACATGACAGTATTGCGGTTGGTGAAGATGGACCAACACATGAACCAGTTGAGCAATTAGCAGCATTACGTGCGATGCCAGGTCTTTCAGTGATTCGTCCTGGAGATAGTAATGAAGCGGTTGCTGCTTGGAAGGTAGCATTAGAAAGTGAAGACACTCCAACTGCATTAGTTCTTACTAGACAAAATCTAATGACATTAGATAGTACTGCTGAGCAAGCATACGAGGGTGTTAAAAAAGGTGCTTATGTTGTATCGAAAGCAAATGGTACACCAGATGTATTATTATTGGCAGCAGGTTCTGAAGTTCCACTTGCAGTTGAAGCACAGAAGGTTCTTGAAAAAGACGGAATACATGCTTCTGTAGTAAGTATGCCGAGCTGGGATAAATTTGATCAACAATCAAAAGAATATAAAGAAAGCGTTATTCCAAGTAATGTGAAATTACGCTTAGGAATCGAAATGGGCTCTTCTCTAGGTTGGCATAAATACGTAGGTAGTGAAGGAGAAGTACTAGGTATTGACCAGTTTGGTGCATCAGCACCTGGAGAAAAAATTATGGAAGAGTACGGCTTCACTGTTGATAATGTAGTAGGTAGAGTAAAAGCATTAGTGCGTAAATAATGTGGTGTCGTAGAGTCTAGTCTACAATGAGATTACTTCTTTTTAGTAGGTAGCTATGCTCTATCGTAACTCTGCTTATTGTTTCGAGGTTGTTTCAAAAGGCAAAATCGACCTTTTGGAACAGCCTCTTCCTTTCGACAAAAATAGAACATCCTTTCTCCATCAAGAGACAATCATTTTCTAGCAAATGTATTATACTTTTTGTATTACATTTGCAATGGGGGAGAATAGGGTGAGAAACTACACTATTTATTTAATTGAAGAAGAGGTTGCTCGTCATTATTTTGGACAAGAATCGAAGTTGTTTCATTTATTTTTAGAACAACTACGCTCCTCAGAGGAAAAGGGTACGGTTATACAAAAGCAAATTGAATACATTACTTCGCCGATACCTGTTTTGCATATTCAGCAGTTAGTTAAACAGCAATTTAAAGGAAGTACAGACTATCGCTTAATTAAGGATAGACATTACTATACGCTACGTCCAGATAGTCACGCGGAATTAATGATTCAGCCGGATAAACTTATTCTATCAGCAGATGGTAATTTTGAAGTAGAAACAGTTTTCTTTGAGGGAATTAGAAAATGGTCGCCATGCTTTTTTGCAGTTGACCTTGATCATTTCCGATACGGATGGCTGAACCCTATTAAACAGATGAAATTAATTTAATTCTTGATTTCTTCTTTTAAACATGTAATTGATAAGATATAATATATAGGATTGCAATTCTTATGTTCGGACCAACAAATGTACGAACGGTTTATTGATGAAGGAGGAAATACAACTATGGTATGGTATATTGTAGTGGGCTTGCTGGCAGCTTTAGCAGGTGTTGCCATCGGCTTCTTCATAGCTCGTAAGACAATGATGAGCTATTTAAAGAAAAACCCACCAATTAACGAGCAGATGCTTAGAGTAATGATGATGCAAATGGGACAAAACCCATCGCAGAAGAAAATCAATCAAATGATGAAAGCAATGCAAAAGCAACAAACTAAATAATAAAGGACAAGCACCTCGTTAATGGGGTGTTTTTTCATTGTTTTTCAAATTGTTAAAGTCTGACTAAAGAAGAAGAGCTTCTTTCATACTCTATCTTGGACTTTTTCAGTGTTCTCGGTGCATTTTGTCTGATTAAGCGAAAATATTTACTCTAAATGTAAGAATTATGCTAAAATTTCGTTATGCTATTTCGAGTTTCGAATAAAAAAGAGAGAACTAAATTGAGAGGGAAAAAATATGAAAGTCTTTATTGATTTATGGTGGTATTTTAAACAGGAAAAGCGCAGTTATGGATTAGGAATTCTTATTTTAGTTTTTGTATCTATTCTTTCCCTATTGCCACCTTATATTGTTGGGGTGATGGTAGACCATATTGAACAGGGTACACTTACCCATTCAATCTTACTAAAATGGGTGGGAGTGCTTCTTGCCATTGCTGTTATCGTTTATATTCTTCGTTATTTATGGAGAATCATGATTTTTGGAGCGTCGATTCGATTAGCAAGACTCCTACGTAATCGCTTGTATACACATTTTACAAATATGTCTCGAAACTTTTATCAAAAAAGAAGAACAGGAGATTTAATGGCTCATTCCACGAATGATATAAAGGCTATTGAACAAACGGCTGGTGCTGGTGTTCTAACGTTAGTTGACTCATTAACTATGGGTGGCTTTGTTATTCTGACGATGGCAGTCACAATTAGCTGGGAGTTGACGTTAATAGCTCTTATACCAATGCCTTTTATGGCATTAGCAACAAGCTATTATGGTTCATTACTCCATAAGAGGTTTGCCGGAGCACAGGCAGCATTTTCAAGTTTAAATGATAAAGTGCAAGAGAGTATGAGTGGAATTCGTGTCACGAAAGCATTTGGTAATGAAGATGCTGAAGTAGAATCGTTTCGAAAAAAATCAGATACAGTTGTAGAGAAAAATATTGCCGTTGCAAAAGTAGATGCGTTATTTGATCCTACAATCTCACTCATTGTTGGGATTTCTTTTTTTCTATCAATTGTATTTGGAGCAAGATTTGTGATTGCTGACACTCTTACAATTGGACAGTTAACTAGTTTTACAATTTATTTAGGCTTACTCATATGGCCGATGCTTGCATTTGGATGGTTATTTAATATTGTTGAAAGAGGTCGTGCATCGTATAATCGTGTGTCATCATTACTAAATGAAAAACAGGAAATAACTGATGAAGAAGCAACAATAGAAGAAATACCAAAGGGGAATATTGAATTTCGATTACCGGAATTTTCTTATCCTAATTCACATGAACAAGCATTGAAAGATATTTATTTCTCTTTAAAAAGAGGAGAGACGTTAGGGGTTGTTGGTAAAACTGGGAGTGGGAAAACAACTCTTACTAAACTGTTAATGAGAGAATTTGATTCAGAGCCTCAAACAATTCTGATTGACAACAATCAGATTGAAGACTATCGTTTCGATGCTCTTCGAAAATCGATTGGGTATGTACCTCAGGATCATTTCCTTTTTTCAGCTACAATCGGAGATAATATAGCTTTTGGAATGCCAGATGCAAGCATGTCAGACATTATCAATGCTAGTAAGCTTGCTTCAATACATGAAGATATCTCTCGCTTCAACGAAGGCTATGAAACTGTCGTTGGCGAGAGAGGTGTTACTTTATCAGGTGGGCAAAAGCAAAGAATATCTATTGCCCGTGCGTTATTATTAAATCCTGAAATTTTGATATTAGACGACTCTTTATCAGCAGTAGATGCTAAAACAGAAGAAGAGATAATTCAATCACTAAGACTGACACGTAAGAATAAAACAACGATTATTACAGCACACCGTTTAAGTGCGATACAGCATGCGGATCTTATATTAGTTCTTGATGAAGGCTTAATAATTGAAAAAGGGACACATCAAGAGTTAATGAAAACTACAGGCTGGTATCGAAAAATGTATGAACATCAACAGCTAGAATCAATCGTAGAGCAGGGAGGGGAGTAAGGTGCAGCATAAAGATAATGTATTAACTTCAAAAGAGCAAAAAGACGTCTTTAAACGACTTCTGTCATATACTAAGCCACATACAAAAATATTAATTATTGCATTTACCCTACTTCTTCTTGCGACAGGTGCTGAAATAATTGGACCGATTTTAGTAAAGATATTTATTGATGACTACTTAACGCCTAGAAATCTTGCTTATGAGCCTCTTGTATTTTTAGGAAGTCTATATTTATTTCTACACATAGGGTCTGTTGCCCTAAATTATATACAATTATATTTATTTCATAAGGTAGCATTAAAAATCATTCAGCAGTTACGAATCGATGTATTTGCTAAAGTACAAAGCCTTGGCTTATCATTCTTTGATCGCACTGCAGCTGGTGGGTTAGTATCTCGTATTACAAATGATACAGAATCTATTAAAGACTTATATGTAAGTGTTTTAGCAACATTTGTACAAAATATCGTTTTCTTAATTGGTATATTTGTAGCGATGTTTTACTTAAATACTAAGCTAGCTTTCTTCTGTTTATTTTTTCTACCCTTGATTTTACTAGTTATGAAAATGTACAGAAAATTTAGCTCGAAGTTTTATGCTGAAATGAGTGAGAAGCTTAGCCACTTAAATGCCAAAATAAATGAATCGATTCAAGGGATGTCGATTGTTCAACTGTTCCGACAAGAGAAAAGATTGCGTAAAGAGTTTGCTGACATTAATGAAGAACATCAAAGAGCATGGATGAAAAGTATGAAGCTAGATGGACTTTTGCTCCGTCCAGCAATTGATTTTATCTCAATCTTGGCACTTATTATCGTATTAAGCTATTTTGGGATTACGTCGTTAAATACAGCAGTTGAGATTGGTGTGCTTTATGCTTTTGTTAATTATTTGGACCGGTTTTTTGAGCCAGTAAATCAGATGATGATGCGTTTATCAATGTTTCAGCAAGCAATTGTATCAGCGGGACGTGTTTTTAAGTTATTAGATTACGAAGACGTAGCTCCAGCCCAAGAGGGGAAAGAGAATCCTAGAATTGGAGATGGGGACGTTGAATTTCGTGATGTCACCTTTTCATACGATGGAAAAACAGATGTATTAAAAAATATTTCGTTTACTGTGAAGAAGGGCCAAACATTGGCATTAGTAGGGCATACCGGTAGTGGAAAAAGTTCGATCATAAATGTCTTAATGAGATTTTATAAGATTAAGAGTGGAGATATTCTCATCGATGGCAAGCCATTACATGCTTATTCCGATAAAGAGATCCGAGAAAATGTCGGACTCGTTCTACAAGACCCGTTTTTATATACAGGAGACATACGCTCCAACATTAAATTATACAATGATACATTAACGGAAGAAGATATAAAAAGAGCCGCTTCCTATGTTCATGCACATCAATTTATTGAAAAGCTTCCTGAAGGATATGATACGAAGGTAGCTGAAAGAGGTTCAACACTTTCAAGTGGGCAACGACAGTTATTATCCTTTGCTAGAACTATGGCAATTGAGCCGAAGATATTAATCCTTGATGAAGCAACAGCTAGTGTTGATACAGAAACAGAAGAAGCGATTCAGGTAGCTTTAGAAAAAATGAGAAAAGGACGAACGACGATTGCTATAGCCCATAGACTTTCGACGATTAAAGATGCTGATCATATCATTGTGTTACACCAAGGTGAAATAATCGAACAGGGGAACCATGAGGAATTACTTGCTGAGCAGGGACTCTATCATAAGATGTACCAATTACAGCAAGGTGTTAACATTGAGAGTCAGGTTATTAGCTAAATTTTAGAAAAAATAAAAAAAACACGCTTTCTGTTTTCAAGAAGGCGTGTTTTCTGACTGATTTCGTTTTTGTGCTTGTTCATATTCGTTAAGTAGGTCATCTAACTCTTGACTTTGTTTAAGTGCATAGGAGGAATTTAACCCATATAGTAATCCTGTATGTATTAATTCATTTCGTTTTTTTTCAATAATGTTTAGTAAATCCTTTTCCTCTACCATGGTGTTCTCCTTTAATAAGCCATCTATTATAAATTATACAAAAAACTGGATATTACATCAAGTACTCTTTTAAAAGAAAATACAAATCGTGACAAAAGCGGATAGTAAATAGGTAATATTATAAAACTTGTTGCTATTACTTGAAAATAATACTATAGGGGGGTATAGTAGTGGTGAGGTGATCGTGATGAAGGAATTTGAATTTGATATAGAATTGCAACCTGAACGGAGTCCATTAGTTATAAAGAAAGAACAGGATAAAGAAAAGCTAGTAAATCGACTGAAGAGAATAGAGGGCCAAGTTCGAGGTCTTCAAAAAATGATTGATGATGACAGGTACTGTGTCGATATACTAGTACAGGTATCCGCTGTAGATGCTGCGCTAAAAAAAGTAGGTTATACATTATTAGAGCAACATACAAAGGGTTGTGTATCACAAGCGATACAATCTGGTGAGGGCGATGATGCCATTAATGAATTAATGAAAGTTATTGGACAATTTTCGAAATGATAGAAAGGAGGACTACTTGTGGAACAATTAACGATACCTATTAGGGGTATGACTTGCGCTGCCTGTTCAACTCGAATTGAGAAAGTATTGAATAAGATTGATAGTGTGGAAGCTTCTGTTAATCTACCTTTGGAAAAGACAACAATTTCTTATGATAAATCTAAGGTTTCTATCGAGGAGATAGTTGAAAAAATTGATAAGCTTGGTTTTTCGGTAGTAGAGAGAACAATTGATTTAGATATACAAGGGATGAGCTGTGCTGCTTGCTCTAGTAGAATTGAAAAGGCAACGTCTAAATTGGACGGTGTATTGGAGGCTAATGTTAATCTACCTCTTGAAAAAGGAAGTTTTAAAATTATTGAAGGTATCATCGATGAGCAAGGAATTATAAATAAAATAGAAAAGATAGGGTTTGAAGCACAGAGAGAAAAGGATATTGATGAAGGTGAAGCTAGAGAGAAAGACGAAGTACAAATACAACGGAATCGCTTCTTATTTGCCTTAATCTTCTCAATACCATTATTTATTACGATGATTGATCATTTTTATCCAGAGAGAATGCTCTTGCCTCACTGGTTTATGAACGGATATTTACAATGGGCACTCGCTACTCCAGTACAATTTTATGCAGGTTGGCAGTTTTATCGAGGTGCTTATAAAACGTTAAGTAATAAGAGTGCAAACATGGATGTACTAGTAGCAATGGGGACATCAGCGGCATATTTCTATTCTGTCTGGCTTGTACTTCAAGGTGAAGTTTATTTATTCTTTGAAACTAGTGCTGTAATTATTACTTTAATTTTATTAGGAAAATTACTTGAAGCAAGAGCAAAGGGTAGAACATCAGAGGCGATTCAGAAATTACTTCAATTACAAGCAAAGAATGCACGTGTAATCCGTAACGGTATCGAAACTGAGGTTCCAATTGAGGAAGTTGTTTTGAATGATATCATTATTGTGAAGCCAGGGGAAAAGATACCTCTAGACGGTATGGTTATAGAAGGTCATACGAGTATTGATGAATCTATGTTAACAGGAGAAAGTATACCAGTTGATAAAAAAGTTGATGATGAGGTAATCGGTGCGACAATTAATAAGCATGGAAGTTTTAAATTTAAAGTAACAAAGGTAGGAAAGGAATCAACCTTATCACAGATCATTAAGATTGTAGAGCAAGCTCAAACGTCTAAGGCTCCAATTCAGCGTATGGCTGATATTATATCTGGATATTTTGTTCCGGCAGCTGTTTCAATTGCATTATTCTCCTTTGTATTATGGTATTTCTTTTTAGGAGCTAGTTTTCAAGATGCATTAATTAACTTTACCGCTGTTTTAGTTATTGCTTGTCCTTGTGCTTTAGGTCTTGCGACTCCAACATCGATTATGGTTGGAACAGGTAAAGGGGCAGAGAATGGAATATTATTCAAAGGTGGAGGACAGCTAGAACAAACGCACAAAACGGATACAATCGTTCTTGATAAAACAGGCACAATTACAAAAGGTGAGCCTGTATTAACGGATATTTTTGTCGTTAATGATTGGAATGAATCTGATTTACTGACGATTGTTGGTTCTGTAGAGAAAGGGTCAGAACATCCTTTAGCAGAAGCAATTGTAAAAGGAGCTAGGGACAAAGGCGTTGAGTTAAAAGATGTAGATTCATTTGAAGCAGTACCTGGCTATGGAATAAAAGCAAGCTATGAAACACTAGAAGTTCTTATAGGTACAAGAAGACTATTACAAAAATTTAACGTAGAGTACGAAGGGCTAGAAGAAATGATGGTTACTTTTGAAGAGCAAGGAAAGACGGCTATGCTAGTCGCTATAAATAATCAAGTGGCTGGACTCGTCTCAGTAGCGGATGAGGTAAAAGAAAGCTCAAAAGAAGCAATTACTAGCTTAAAGAAGCTGGGATATATGGTTGTTATGATGACGGGAGATAATCGTCATACGGCAAATGCAATTGCGAAAGAAGTAGGAATAGACCATGTCTTTTCAGAGGTTCTTCCTGAACAAAAGGCTGAAAAGGTAGAGCAGCTGAAACAAGAAGGAAAACGTGTGATTATGGTTGGAGATGGTATAAATGATGCCCCAGCTTTAGCAACAGCTGACATTGGAATGGCTATCGGCACTGGGACTGATGTTGCAATTGAGGCAGCAGATATTACATTAATGCGAGGAGATTTAACATCGATTCCTCAAGCAATTATGCTTAGTCGTTATACAATGCGAAATATTAAACAAAACTTATTCTGGGCATTTATCTATAATTCTATAGGCTTACCAATTGCCGCAGCAGGACTTCTTGCCCCTTGGATTGCAGGAGCTGCAATGGCCTTTAGTTCTGTATCAGTTGTTACCAATGCTTTACGACTAAAACGAGTAAAGCTTTGATATAAAAAAAATTTATGAGGTGAAGATGATGACAAAGGAAACAATTAAAGTAGATGGAATGAGTTGTGGACATTGCTCTGCAGCTGTAGAGGGAGCATTACTTAAAATTAATGGTGTAGAAAAAGCAGTAGTAAGCTTAGATGATAAGCAAGTAGTAATTGAATTTGATGGTGAAAAGGTCAACGTTGATAAACTTAAAAATGAAATAGAAGACATCGGCTATGATGTTGTTTCATAATATAAAAATTATGAGTCTGTATCAAAAGTCATAGTAGTAGCCCTTTCATGAGTAATCATTTAAATAATTTGTAGAATATCTCAAACAACCTTAATGGTTGTATCAAAAGGTAAAAATCGTCCTATTGATACAACCATTATTTCATTCTTTAATTATAATTTCACATACCGTATTCAGGAGTTAAAATTACAAAACATACAAGGTAGTTAGCAGATTGTAATTCATCATTCTTTTTTGAAAATACCAGTTATGGTATACTACGTGCAAAAGTAACATATAGCAATTACTAGCTTAATGAAGGATATTGCTTGTCAGAAATGGAAGCTAGTATTTAACATTAAAAATTACAAAGAAGAGGATGGTTGTTTTGTTGAAACGAACATCATTTTTTCTCTTATTATCCTTACTTATTTTGTTTACTTGGATGGGGAATGAACAAGAGAAACAAAAACTGTATACTCAAGCAGATGCTCTAGCTATCCCTAAAGTAGGGTATAAAGCACCGGACTTTACTTTAGTAAGTTTTCAAGGTGAAAGTGTTTCACTAGAGGAATTTGATGGTACACCAGTGTTCTTAAATTTTTGGGCTTCGTGGTGTCCACCTTGTAAAGCTGAGATGCCAGATATGGTTGAGGTTGCAAAGATGTATGAAGGAGAAGTACAGTTCATTGGGGTAAATATGGCTACACAAGATAGAATAGAGGCTGCAGAGTCTTTTTTGGATGAGTACGATGTATTTTATACAAATGTCATTGATGAAACTAGAACTGTGGCAGACATGTACCAAATAACTGCAATACCTACAACCTTTGTTATTGATAGAGATGGTGTTATTACGTATAGAAAACTCGGGGGTATGACAAAAAGAGAGATGGAAGCTACTATTGAAGAAGTAATAGAGAGGGGAAGATAATGTTTAGTCCTTTCCATAACATTCAGTTAGGTCCTATTAATCTTTCCATGGATATGATAGCAATTATAAGTAGTTTATTAGTCGGCTATTTAGTAATTTCCTTTTTATTAAAGCTTTCATTTGAAGAAGAAAATGTGAGAGCAATGATTCTAGATACACTGCAAATAAGCATTTTAGTTTTTGTAATTACATATAAATTTTGGCCAATTGTGTTAACTCCAAGCTATCTATTGTCACCTACAAATATTCTACTTTATTCTGGGGGACCTTGGGCCATTGAGGCAGGATTAACTTTTGCATTTGGTTGGCTGCTTATCAAATGGTATAAGAAGAAGTGGCCAATTAAATTAATTGATATATTTGCTATAGGTGGAGTTTCTGGGATAATTTTCTCTCATTTATTAGTGAAGCAATATGGAGTACAATCATTTTTGACTATTGGATGGAAGTTAAATGAGACGGTGTACCACCCAATTAATATATATATGGCTATCTTGTTATCAGCTTTTTTATTATTCAACATACAATGGTTTCGAATGAAAAGGGCTGGTACAGTAGCAATAGGCTTAGTTGTGGGGTATATCATCACAGCTTATCTTTTACAACCATTAGCGGTGTAATAGCTAGAGTATGTACGTTAAATCAATTAGAAACTTTTCCATACTGTTATAGTGAAAACTATGATATACTCTAGTTTGAAATGGTTTCTTGAGGAAGGAGGGGTCGTCGTGACGTCTGTCTTAGTTACTGTTGCTGCAGCGTGTATGGCAATGTTAGCAATCATAATTAGGTTACGAGCAACTAAGAAGCCAGCATCGGTGAAGAAGATTATATTACCACCGATATTTATGTCAACTGGTTTTCTCATGTTTTTGTATGAGCCAACGAGACCAGCTCCACTACAAGTCATAGAGGCGTTAGCAGTAGGGGTACTGTTTTCAATTTTGCTAATTAAAACGTCAAAGTTTGAAATAAAAGAGGACAAGATATATCTAAAACGTTCGAAAGCATTTGCATTTATTTTAGTAGGGTTATTGTTATTACGTATTGGATTTAAGATTATTATTGGTGACGCAATTAATATTGAAGAATTAGGCGGTATGTTCTTTTTACTAGCCTATGGGATGATTATTCCATGGAGAATTTCAATGTACCTACAATACAAAAAGGTGGAGCAAGAACTTAAGTTAGAGCAAGAGAAAACAAGAACACCAATTGTTCCACTAGAAACATAAAAAAACGCGACCAACTAGGTTGCGTTTTTTATCTTTAAAATAAATGACTATATGGGGAAACGTCGATTTGTTTTTCTTTTAGCTTCTTTAAGAGGAATTTATGGTCCCTTTTAGGTGTAGCAATAATGTAGCCACGAATAACTAAATCTTGTGTTATTTTGTCTGCATTTTCTTCAATTGCAAGTTCCCCAATCTTTCCTGCAATTTTTTCCCGTGCCACATCACGAAATAGATTAGGTACAGGTGAAACTAGTTCTTCTAATAGTTTTTTATTCTCATTAGTCCATAAATGTATTGTTTTTTGTATGTAGTGATCTTGCCAGTCTAATATTGACTTGCCGTCTTCTTTCGGTAGTCGTTTTAAAAACTTTCGGAACATAAAGTAACCACCGATAAACATAACAACCGTTAGGAAGACCGACCAAAAAACGATGAACCACATAAACCAGCCAGACATCTCCATAAAATCCACCTCTACGATCTGCTTGAAATCTTCTATTATTTTTATTTACATAACCTATTAGATTTTACCATACATCAATGTTAGAAATAAAATATATTTATTTGTGAAAGAAGTTTTGTTATAGTAAAAAACAGTGAGGTGAAATAAAAATATGTTAGTACATCTAATTAGTTATGGACTCCATCTATTAATAACGCTAATCTTTTTTGTCCTTATTCCTTTACCTATCATTATTAAGGCATGGTCAGCTGAAGATAATAAAAAAGTTGCTAGGGTGTTACGTATTTATAAAGTGGTTATCATGATTGCCCATGGAGCACTGATTGTCGCATTAGTAACAGGTTTAATTCTTCATTTTGATTTAACTTCTCTATGGATATGGGTTGTTATTCTTCTTTGGGTAGCAATTGGAGCATATTTAGGTTTAACGGCGAAATATGTACGTATGACGTTAGAATTATTAGATAAGAACGAACCACATAAAGAATCTTTGCAAAAGACAATGACGTATAGCGTATGTTTAATGCTAGGGATTATTTCAATGTTTGTTCTTAAATATATCACGTTATAACTAAACAACAGGCCTGCAAAGAAAATAAAGTTGCAGGCTTGTTGTTTTTATTAATTCTATTAATTTCTTTGACTAGGCAGGAAATTACGCTGAATTGATAGAATTTTTCTTTAACTAGCGATGTAATGGAGGGGCTTATGGGGAATAGAAAGAGACAGAAGAAAGATACGTTTATTGGAATTGATAAAAAGGAAGTAGTAGAAACGCCAAAGGCAGAAAAGTTTCAACGAATTGCTTGGGCATTTATCTTTATAGTTCTACTACCATTACTAGGCTTATTTATGTTTGGTCTAGGTGGACTTTTTGTTGGCGCAGCTATTGGCTTTATTGGATTACTTTCAACTATTAAGAAAAATAAGAGAGTGGCGAACGAAAGGAAAAACTAAAGCACAATATAGAGGTCGAAAAGTGGTAAAGGTTCGTTCGGAGCATACCGCTAATAGAAACCATTCATAGTTCGCTATAAAAAGAAGCCCGCTTCACGCGTATGATACTCATAAGTGAAGGGGCTATTTTTGATTTAAACCAATAAACATAATGAGCTTGGGGTGTTCAAGCCCATAAAAATATCACACAAACTTCTTACCTAGTTTTCCAGCATCGACCATTGCTCCAAGCACATCAGAAATAATTGCAGTTCCGAGCAGTGCCGTTTGATCGCTGACATCATATGGTGGTGATACTTCTACCAACTCTAGACCACATATTCCTTCCCTGGCAACTAAGTCTAAAAATTTCATCCCTTCTCTTGGGGTAAGCCCTTGAGGGTGAGGCCAACCCGTCCCCGGTACAAAACCACTATCAAAACTATCAATATCCACACTTAAATATACTGCTTTAGCACCTTTCCAGGCTTTTTCTAATGCGATTTCAGCTACTTTTTCTATACCTAGCTTTTCTACATCATTCATTGTGATCACTGTAGTATCAAATTTCCGTACATTTTTCACTGCTTCTCTAAGTGTTTGCCAACCACCTATTCCAACTTGAACTAGGTTTGATGGTGGTGCGTTTGGAATATTGCTTGCATGGAACCAAGGCGTAGTATGCATCCTTTCGTCCATGTCCTTTTCTTGTAAATCTAAATGGCGATCAAGGTGTATGATACCAATATTTCCGTCAATATTATCAGCGATCGCACGTACAGCTGGATACCCAATAGAGTAATCGCCACCAAGCAAGACTGGTAGAGTACCTTGGCAAAAGACATGTGATACAGCCTTGTAGATTTGATCGAAGCTTTTTTCAATATTAGCAATAGTAAACACATCACCAACATCACACATATTTAGTGATTCGATCAAATCGACACCTTTTTCATAACTATAGCTAGTAAATAGTTTTGAAATTCTTCGAAGAGCTTCAGGTCCAAATCGAGCACCAGCACGGTAAGTAGTTCCAATATCAAAAGGAACTCCCATAAAGGCAACATCATAATCTCCAATCTTGCGAACATCTTCTAGGAAAGGAGTTCGTAAAAAAGTTGGTATTCCTGATTGAGGAGGTCTTGCTTCTCTAGTGAAAGTAGAAATAGTTCGATCGCCAATTGATGGAGCAGCTTCTAATCAGAACTTAACTGAACGCTCAAGTTCTTTTTTGCGTTCAGTTTCTGGAATTTTCGCTTCCTTGTATGCTGCTTCAATACCTAATAAATCTGTATGACGATCACTTTCCAATGCCTTTTGCTTACGAAAGCTTAAGCCATGGTTATCAAAGAAACCCAATATAAACACCCCATTTACATTTTACGTACCTTATGGTGTAGGCTACTATATGTATATTTATTAATTTAATGGATATGACATGATGACAGGCTGGTTATTGGTAAATATAAGATTATGTAATATGCTGCATAAAAATATAAACATTGGCTTTACTATGATAATATCTAATAATAATCTACATTAGAATAATTGAAAAAACGAGAGAAAACTGAAAATTGTCGTAAGAGGTGAGAGCATGAGTACGGTTTCGAGTGTTGAAGTGGAAGCATTGTTTGATGAGGTATCTAAGATTGTTATAGGAAGAAAAAAAGAATTAAGACTTATCTTTACAGCGCTACTAACAGAGGGGCATGTTTTATTAGAAGACCTTCCAGGTACAGGGAAAACAACGATGGTCAAAGCTTTTTCAAAAGGGTTAGATTGTTTATTTTCTAGAATTCAATGTACACCAGATTTACTTCCTTCTGATGTATTAGGTGGTTCAATTTATAACCCGAAGACTAATGAATTTACGTTTCGTAAAGGTCCAGTCTTTACAAATGTCCTGCTTGTCGATGAAATAAATCGAACATTACCAAGAACGCAATCTAGTTTATTAGAATGTATGGAAGAGCGTCAAGTGTCGATTGAAGGGAAGACACATCCATTATCTAGTCCGTTTATTGTCCTAGCTACTCAAAATCCTGTCGAGATGGAAGGTACATTTCCATTACCTGAAGCGCAACTAGATCGATTTCTTATGAAGTTAAATCTCGGGTATTTGTCGCCAAAAGACGAGGAAAGGATGCTTGAACAAGTAGGAGATAGGCTTTCATATGAAACAATCGAAAGTAAATTCAATCCTAAACAAATTGAAGAGCTTCAAGAAAAGATTAAAAATGTACAAGTTCATGCTCAAATTAGAGAATACATAACATTGTTAGCAAATGAAACTCGTAATCATCAACTTGTTTCGATAGGTGTTAGTCCAAGAGCGAGTAAGGCACTTTATCGAACGGTAAAAACGTGGGCAGTCTTAAATGACCGACAATATGTTGTTCCAGATGATGTAAAAGAAATGCTATACCCTGTGTGGAATCATCGGATGATTTTAAAAACAGAAGCTCATATAAACGATACGACACCTGAAGAAATTTTAGTGGAAGTAGCTGAGAGAGTTCCTGTACCTGAGGAGCGTGTCGTTCGTTTATGACTGACACGTCGAAACAAATTGAAAGTGATGCGAACGGTACGAATAAGCAAGTAGTACAAACAAGCATTTTATTTGAGAAATATTCCGTTTGGGTATTTCTTACTGGACTGGTACTTGCGATATGGTTTCGGTTCATCCCGTTAATTGTTGTCTTTACCTTTTTAATTCTTTTATCGGTGCTCATTGGTGTATGGAAGAGGAAATCCCTAACTTTTATTACACCACAAGTAGAGCTCTCTAAGTCTAGAATCTTTGCAACTAATGAGTTTTATATCGATGCATCCGTTTATAACGATAAGTGGTTACCACTTCCGTGGCTAGAGTGGGAGTTCACTGAAAAAGAGGGGATAGTGATCGGAAATCGTGAACAAGATACATATCTCATTCGATTTCTATGGTTATTATGGTATCAAAAAGTACAATGGAAAATTAAAGGAACGGCAACGAAACGTGGCGTTTATAATGTCGGCTTAGTCAAATTACGCTCAGGAGACGGCTTTCGTTTTAGTGAGATAGAACAGGAACTTAATGTAAATAAAAGATTATATGTTTATCCTAAATTAGTTTCAGTCATCGTTCCACCTTTTCGACCTTCTATGCAATGGGGAGTGAAAGGAAAGCAAGGAGGATTTTTAGAAGATCCACTTTTAATAAATGGAATCCGCGAGTACCAAGAGGGAGATGAGTTACGGAGAATGAATTTGAAGGCTACCGCACGGACTGGTAAGCTTCAATCAAATGTGTATCAGCCTGTAGTGGTCGAGCAATTAATGCTCTATATAGATGTAACAGGTTTTGTTAATCAAGAAGGTACTCATGAAGATCCAACTAAATTTGCGATGATTAACAAGCAGAAAAAAGAAGATTTTGAGTGGCTACTTTCAATCATTACATCAGTTGCTGTCGCTTATAAAGAGAAAGGGTTAGATGTAGGTTTTAGTAGTAATGGATCAAAAAGTGAAGAGAAGAATGTCAGAATCGTTCCTCCTAGTAGCAATTTACTATCAGTGCTGGACCAACTAGCTGAAATGACTCAAACGGTAAGTGAAAAGAATACAATTGTGTTAGAAGAGATGCTCAAAAAGGGAAACATAAATTCACCGTTATTCATTTATTGTGAGCGAATTACAAAAAGCCAATTTATGTGGTATAAGAAGAATAGACAGAAACTTATGGATGTACGTTTTTTCTATATGTATGATACAGACTATTCAAAAAAGCTAAAAAATGCTAAGCCGATTGATTCATTCATATCCCGTAAACAAGCAGTAAAGGGGTTGTAGTGATGACCCTTAGACATCTATATAATATTTTTATTGTATTGTTTAGTGAAATAGTTTGGATTTATTACTCTATTGTTTTATTCACAAGTCTTAGTTGGAATCAGCCTGTATTTTTTTCGATTACTTGGTGGATTGTAGCTGGGCTTATAGGAATTGCTTTCAATTATATGACGAGGAATATTTCAATTGTACAAGTAGTAGGTAATATTCTTTTGATAGGGCTACTTACTGTACAAAACTTGAGAACTACAATGCCAGAAGAAGGTACGTTATTCTTTGGTGTTATTGTAAGTATTGTTGTAATTTACATTTATATACGTAGTGCTGCATTTCTAAGTGAGTTTCCTAGCCGCTTAAATGTATTGCATCGTTTTGAAGGCAATATTATTTTTTACATTCTTTTTGCACTGTCGTTCTCTGCAAATGACTGGATTCATGAAACATTTCACTTGGTATTTATTTTTGCGATATTTTTAAGCCTAATCGGTATGCTTCTATCGTTAAGTAATGAAGAACGAGGGGAAAATAGTAAGGTAGAAATACAGAAGGTTGGTCAGTCAAGTTGGTTTACGGGAGTAATTTCAGTTTTAGTCGTTGTTCTTTCACTCGTCTCTTTATTATTACTTTTTAGTTCAGTACAAAGAGGGATATATACGATTGTATTGAGTGTCTGGGAAGGGTTGCGTTCCATTGGAGTGAGCTTACTTCAATTATTTAGTTGGTTGCTCAGTTTTCTCCCAGCAACAGAAATAGAAACTGAATTACCACCTATGGAACAAGGTGAACAAGTTGTCATTCCTGAACATATGGAACAATTGATAGAAGCCTCTATTCCTTTATGGCTAATCATTGTATTAGGTTTACTTCTTTTCGGTGTCGCAATTTGGCTCTTAACTAAATTAATGAAACAAAAGAGAAGAAAACAGCCTTCTATAGAAGTACGTAAAATCATCATTAGTAAGGATTCTTGGTGGAAAAATGTTTGGGAAAAGTGGATTTCGTTTATTTCACTTTTAAATAGAAGATTTCGTATGAGGTTCTCCTGTTTTTATCATCATCAAGTCTACTGGTACTATTATCAAGTTCAAAAGTGGGGAAAAAAGAACGGTATTTCAGTTCATAATCATGAAACTTCTCAAGAATATATAAATAAACTCATCATGAAGATTGATGAGGATGATAAAACGTATACTTACAATAATGAAGGTTATAATGTTCAAGAACAACTCTTAAATCTAAATAAAGATTATCAAGCGGTCTATTATGGCCAGATGTGTGAAACTTCAACTGAGAATTATCAAATCTTATTAAAATACCTTAAAAGGTTACGTATTAAAACAATTAGCTGAAAGGGTTGATCCAAATGGATTGCCCTTTTTTTATTGAACTGACGGGAATACCATTGATAGTTCATCTTCAGTTCATAAAAGATTGGTAAAGTATAGTAGTAGTAATTTTATTATAGTAAAGGAAGTTATGTTAATGAATGAAAAAGTAGCGCTAATTGCAGGTGCGAGTGGTTTAGTTGGAAGCGAGCTTCTTCAAATTCTCCTAAATGGTGAAGCGTACGATAAGGTGTATGCAGTTAGTAGAAAGCCTCTTGAAATAGACCACCCAAAGTTAATAGAAGTAGTGTGTGACTTTGATAATCTTGAAGAAATTCAGGGTGACTATGTTGTTGATGATGTTTTCTGTTGTTTAGGGACAACTATCAAGAAGGCGAAAACAAAAGAGGTAATGTACAAGGTAGATGTAGAGTATCCAATTTCTTTAGCAAATATTACGAGAGAAATGGGTGCGAAACATTATCTCCTAATAAGTTCTATGAACGCAAATCCTTCATCTCCAATATGGTATCCAAAAATGAAAGGAGAACTTGAAGAAGAGCTAAAGAGAATTCGGTTCACTACAACGTCTATCTTCCGTCCAGCTCTATTATTAGGAAATAGAAAAGAATTCAGATTGGGAGAAGACATTGCTAGTAAGCTCTTTAAAGGGGTATCTTCTTTATTTAAAGGCTCTTGGAAAAGTCGATTCGCAATTGAAGCTTCATCAGTTGCAAAGGGGATGTATGAAGTGGCACAAATGGATAAAACTGGAGTAACTATATATGCTTCTACTACGATAGAGGACATAGCAAATAAAATACATAATGAGAGATAAAAATAATCTTACAAACTTTGAGGTGGATGACCAATGGTTAATGTCTTTGGAAAACTCGGACTAGGATTCCGTTTATTTATTATTCTTTTTCTACAATCTTTACTTTTATTTATTATCCAACAGTTTACGGGCTACACAGATACTTATTTATTAGGAGGATTAATTACGTTAGCTATCTTATTATCAACAACATTTCTTCTATATCGTATTTTAATTAAACCTATTAAGGATTTAGCAAATGGTATAAAGGTTATTACAGACGGAGATTTAACGGAGAGACTGACTGTTACAAGTGTTGGTGAGGTGCAGGTATTAATTGACTCTTTTAATAAGATGACTGATGATTTACAAACATTAGTAAAGCACTTACAAACCAATGCAAAAGAATTAAAGGGAACATCTCTGCATATTGACCAAGCAGCATTAGAATCGTTACATGCTCACCAGGAAATCTCAGCTACAGTTGAAAATACAACGAACAATATAGAAAAACAGAATGAAAATATTGAGGTTATACAAGCATCACTTCAAGAAGTGAATGTGTCTATTGAAGAAATCTCATCTGCGACAAAACGAGCTCGGACAATAACAGAAGGTGCAATTGAAACCTCTGACAATGGTGTGATAGCGATAGAAAATGTAATCGATAAGTTAAAGCTGGTAAACGAGAACACTGATAATCTTCAATCAATCCTATCAAGACTAGAAAAAGAATCGACAAATATTAATAGTATCGTAAAAGTAATTACTCAAATTTCAGAACAGACAAATTTACTTGCGTTAAATGCGACAATAGAAGCAGCACGGGCAGGAGAACACGGTAAAGGGTTTGCGGTAGTAGCGAATGAAGTAAGAAAACTCGCGGAGGAAAGCTCGAAGTCTGCCTCTATGATCTCTAGAATTGTAAATGAAAATATAACATTAACAAAAAGCTCAGTACAATCTATCGATTCCTTAAAAACAGGTTTGAACTACAGTAATGAAATTGTTCAACAATCAAAACAAACATTAAAATCAATTAAAGAAAACTCTCTACATGTTGATACTAACGTGTTTACAATTTCTGAACATATTACACAGCAAGTCTATGCTAATCAGGAGTTAAGTAGGTCAGTCGAGTCGATTTCGAGTCTGTCACATGAAATTGCGGAGGGAGCTCACTTTTCAAATAATGTTATTAAGGAGCAAACAACAACATCTGAAAAGTTTAAAGATGGAACGAAAAGATTAGAAGTAATGACTAGTGACTTTGAGAATCTCTTAAAAGGATTTAAGGTATAACAAGAAAATGCTATCAAAGGGAGCGACTGTAATGAAAACAACCATTTTAGTAGCTGATGATGATGAACATATTCGTAAATTGATTAGAATTTATCTTGAAAATAGTCATTTTACCGTTATAGAAGCAGCAGATGGGAAAGAAGCTTTAGAACATCTATCTACTAAACAAATTGACCTAGCAATTATTGATGTGATGATGCCTCATATCAATGGAATTGAACTAACCGAAGAAATCCGTTCATTTCTGAGTATTCCAATTCTGATGGTTACTGCTAGAGGAGAATCGAAAGATAAAGTAAAAGGATTTAATGCGGGTACAGATGATTACTTAGTGAAACCATTTGATCCAGTAGAGCTTATCCTACGAATTAAAGCTTTATTAAAGCGTTACAATGTCGTATCTGAAAAGATTGTAAAAGTAGGTACTGTAACAATTGACTTAGAACGACTCATTATTGAGTCACCAGACAAAGAATTGGCGTTAAAAAAGAAGGAATGTGAATTATTATTTGTCTTAGCTAGTTCACTAGGTAAGATATTTACACGCACACAATTAATTGAAAAAATCTGGGGCATTGATTATGAAGGGGATGAAAGAACTGTTGATGTTCATATTAAAAGGTTAAGAGAACAGTTAACTTCTTTTCCAGACTTATCAATTACAACAGTAAGGGGACTCGGCTATCGATTGGAGGAAGTCTAAATGAGAAAAAGTCTTTACCTCCGCATTATTAGTACCTTTATTGGTGTTGTAATTATAAGCTTACTTATTTCCTATTTTATTACTTCATTATTTTTTCACCAGGAAGTTATTTTTGAGGAAGAGGTAAATAAAATTACGACAGGGGCAGCACAACTTGTTACGATGATTGAGCCAGAAAAAATATCAGAGATTATGGATGTATTAGCTGAATTTAATTTTGAATTAATCATAGTAGATGAAAATGGATTTTCTTACTCAGAGGGAGAGCCGTCATTTACAGTTGATGAAGCATTGATTGCCCAAGTAATACATGCTCAAGATCAAACACCAATCATACTTCCTCATTCTGGAAGTGAGGCGAATAGGTTAGTTGGTTTTCCAGTAGAAATCGATAATACGAATTATGGACTGTTTATTAATTTAAACTATGAAGAAGAAGTAGGTACATTAAAGCGGGTGACAGTTTCTGCACTAATACTCGTATTATTTATTGGAAGCTTGTTAATATTGCTTGCTTCACGTTATTTAGTCAACCCTATTAAGGATGTTACAAGTGCGGCTAAAAAAATGGCGACTGGAGATTTTGCTGTTCGGTTGAAAAGTAATAATAAAGATGAAATCGGAGAATTAATTACTAGTTTTAATTACATGGCATCAGAGCTTGGAAAAATTGATAAAATGAGAGATGATTTTGTAAGCAATGTATCTCATGAAATCCAATCTCCCCTAACTTCAATAAAAGGGTTTACAAAGGCTTTAAAAGATGAGGTCATACCTAAAGAACACCAGAGAGAGTACCTTGACATTATTTATCAAGAATCGGATCGTTTGTCCAGACTTGGTGAAAACTTAATTCAACTAGCATCGCTTGATTCTGAGCATCACCCATTCCATCCAGTAAAATATAGACTAGACGAACAAATTAGAAGAACTGTACTAGCGACAGAACCACAATGGAAACTCAAAAATCAACAAATACACCTTGATCTGGAGTCGTTTGAGGTTCTTGCCGATGAAGACTTATTTGAGCAGGTCTGGTTGAATCTCCTTACAAATGCTATTAAGTATTCTAATGAGGATGATTTGATCATTATTAAGCTAGAAAGCAATGAAGAAAACGTAATCGTGAGTATAAAAGATAACGGAAAAGGGATTCCAGAAGAATCTATGCTGCACCTTTTTGAACGATTTTATAAAGTTGATAAAGCGAGAAGCAGTAAGGTAAAGGGGAATGGATTAGGTTTATCAATCGTGAAAAAAATAATTTCAATTCATGAATGCTCTATTAATGTTGAAAGCGAGGAAGGGGTAGGTTCTACATTCGTAGTAACAATTCCGAAAAATTAAATGGATAATTGGGGATGGCCTAAAAAGGTAATATACTACCTTCTGGGCCACCCCTTTTTATATTTTTACATAATTAATTCATATTCAGTTCATACAAGACTTTTATAATATAAAGGAAAAGAACACACAAATGATGAGGTGAAGCGCATGTTTAAAAAAATCGTGTTGTTAAAAAATATCAATAAAGATTCAGATGAGCAGCCTACCTTTAACGAAAATAAATCAATGAAACAAATTGTTGCAGAGCTACAACAACAAGGTATTAATGCAGAATTGTGTAAGCGAGTATCGTTCAATCGTGATGATCTCAGGTTGAACCTCTAGAGGTTATAAATTCCCCTACTTTGGATATTTCAAAGCATTCATGAAACAATAAATACGTAGTTCTAGAATGATCACGGAGTGTTCGGATAAGGAGGGCTAGATGGAAAATAAATTTATTAAATTTTGTATATCAATCATTATTTTATTTTTAATTATATACTTAGCATCACTTATCGATTGGGTATTTACTCCTCTTTTGGTGCTTGTACAGACACTGTTCGTACCAGTAATTATAGCTGGAGTACTTTTTTACATATTTAGACCAGTTGTCCGCTATTTAAGTACGAAAATGCCAAAAACATTAGCGATTTTACTGTTATATATAGGTTTTGCAGGATTTATTACAGGTTTACTTTTTCTAATTGTTCCAGAACTTCAAAAGCAATTTAATAGCTTAGTCAACAACATACCAATGATTTTTAATGAAATTCAACATTTGCTTATTCGCCTTCAGCAACATGATTTAGTTCAGAGGTTTGAATTAACGGAATTATTGCATTGGGAAGAACAAGTTGATCAGGCAGGTGCCTTTATTAATAGTGTGATAAGAGATATTTCTGCGAATGTTGTAGACTACATAGGTGCAGTTTTTAATGCTTTAATCCTTTTATTTGTTGTTCCTTTTATTCTTTTTTATTTATTAAAGGATGGAGAGAAATTTTCAAACAGTATTGTACGCTTTGTTCAAAAGGATAAACAGGGTGAAGTACGATTAATTTTACATGATATGGATATGATGTTGAGCTATTATATAAAAGGAATATTGATTGTCTGTTCTTTTATTGGGCTCATTTGTTATATTGCCTTTACAATAATTGGATTAGATTATGCTCTTATACTGGCTCTAATTGCAATGGTTACGAATGTAATTCCATATGTTGGTCCTTGGATTGGCACTGTACCAGCCGTAATTGTCGGCTTTCTTCACTCACCATTCATGGCATTGATTGTGATTGTGGTTGTCTTCTTCATACAACAAATTGAAAGTTACTTACTGCACCCTCAAGTGATGGGGAAAAAGATGTCAATGCATCCGGTTACAGTATTAATCTTAGTACTAGTTGCTGGTAGATTTATTGGAATTGTAGGAATGTTACTTGCTGTGCCAACCTATGCAGTTGGAAAGGTAATTGTGACCCATAGTTATCGGTTATGGAAAGTGAGAAGAAAAGAAGATAAAGCTCACGCTACTTAGACTAGTAGTCAAGGCATATACATGTTATAAAAGCTGTGAAAAGATGAAGAACACTGAAAATGGCTACTGAAAAAATGGAAATCATACGTTTTCAGTAGCCTAGAAAAGAGGTGGCTGTTACTTTGAAGACAGGGACAAAATCATTCCTCTTCATCACATCTGGGATATTTGGACTTTATCTGTTATATGCCTTTATTTTCGGTGTTGTTCTTTTTAACTTTCATCAACCTAAAATGAGTATAGTTGACCATAACGGGGAAATGGATTATAAAGAATCTCAATCTGATGATAGAGTTGTCTTAGTTGAAGATAGAATAGATGCTGGCCTAGCTCGTATTAATCTGATTGAAAATGCCGAGTCTACTCTTGATATAGCTTACTATACTTTACATGGAGGAAAATCAAGGGATATTTTATTTGCCAGTATAGTTGAGGCTGCTGATAGAGGAGTTCAAGTTCGAATAATGCTTGATGGACTATTTCATAATATACGGGGAAAAGATAAAGATAGTTTGTTGGCTTTTACTTATCATCCAAATGTTGAGGTGAAGTTATATGAGCCATTGGATCTCCTGCAACCGTGGACGTGGAATAATCGACTTCATGATAAGTTGATGATTGTTGATAATACATTAGCCATGATTGGCGGACGAAATATTGGTGATAACTATTTTGCTCCAGAAAAGTATCATGGGGCAACGAATGATCGGGACGTAATGATAATTAATATGGAGCAAGAAAAGAGCGTGGATAGTGTAATAAACGAAATAAGTCATTACTTTCACTATGTTTGGGAACATGAATTCTCACAAATGCCGATTGAGGTGCTCTCGACTAGAAGAGAGGCGCTTGCTCAAGAAAAACTAACTGAGTTAAGAGAGCTAGTAGCTTTATTTCACGAAAGCGATAGTGAATTATTTAATCATGAGATAGATTGGATTGCTCAGTCATTCCCAACAAATCAAATTACCTTTGTTCATAATCCAATTGAACGTCTTAATAAGGAGCCTATAGTATGGCGAGAGATAACTAGATTAATAGAAGAGGCGGAAAAATCAATACTGATTCAAAGCCCGTACATCATTCCAACTAACCAAATGCGGCACTATCTTAATAATGGAAAGATAACGGTAAATCAAATTAGTATGCTTACAAACTCTCTTGCTGCCTCTCCCAATGTCATCGCTTTTTCTGGTTACCGTCAACATCGAGAGTCGATTGCGGCTAATGTTAACTTATATGAATATCAAAATCCTCTAGAATCATTACATGCTAAAACGTTTGTGTTTGATAGTAAAATTAGTGTAATAGGCTCGTTTAATCTTGATTCTAGGAGTACGTTTTTAAGTACAGAATCAGTAGTGATAATTGATAGTGAAGAATTTGCAACATTAGTAGAAAGCAAGATAGAACAAATAATAGACAATGATAGCCTGCAAGTTACAGGTGAAGGTACTTATCGCACAAACCCATCTGTAGAGGAAGGAACAGTCTCTCTGTTGAAATTAAGTGTAACAAGAAGTCTATCCCTTGTTACGCGCTTTTTTCAATATATGTTATAGTAAAATAAATAATAATGGTTTGACAAAAAGTTCTATTTTTCGGTAGTCAGGATGGAACTTTTTTGATTTAAGATTGTCCGCTCAAGAAAAGTGAAGAAGTCTTTGTTTTAATTCATATTCAGTTCACATTTCCCACTTATAATATAGATAGTACTTGTCAATGATAATGAACGATTCCATCTATCAATATATCTTAATAGCAAAATTAATACAGTTAAATATCATTATAAATAGGAGGATGATAAAAAATGATGCCTATTAAGCTCGATGGTTTGTCCACTTATATTAGAAAAGAAATTGAAAAAATACAGTCAACGATTGCTCCATTAATGAAGAAAAGTATGCTACTAACCTTTGTTTCTATCTCTATGCTTTCAGTCGCGATTGTGAACTTGTTTATCCTAATATTCGGTTCGGTTAACAGTCAAACTGTCATGATTGTAGCTTTTTCTTTATTAGGTGCGATTGGTATGGCATTATACAAAGAAACGGTTCATCAAAACAAAGAAATTCAGAAAAAAAGTATTGAATATATAAAAGAAAGAATAAAGGGTAGCAAATCGGTCCCAGAAGAAACGAAGGACCAATACATCGAAAAGGTAACTAGAGAGCCAATGATAGCATTACAAACGTTTTGTGAATTTCTAAGTAAAGAAGAACGAATCAAGAGAATGGAAGATTTTAGTGCGTGATTTTTCAATTATAGTTAGAGAAGCCCAGGATTATTCTGGGCTTCTTTGAGTTTATTAACTATCTATTTGAACTAATTTTCCAATTTGTAACGAAATAAAAACTCTGGGGTTAACATAAGGTATTGATGAATTACTTTTATACATAGTTAACTATCGTCTTATTTTATTTTATATGTAAACCAAAAATAAAAACAAGTTGACATATAGGGTATTAAAATGTAAAATTTTCTAAAAATAGGGTTAACAGTATCATGGGGGTATGGATGCTAAATATGAATAGTGCTCAATATAAAAATATAACATTACTACTTAATTCTAGTGACTTTATAGTCTCAAGAGAGTACAGGAAAAGGCTGATTCGCATGGAGAATAAACTCTTTAGTATTAGAATGAGAGCTGCTAAAGGAGGTTCTCACGAAAATGGTGGCAAGCATATTTCTGGTGGAGAAGTACTAGCAAACTATGAAAATATAAAAAAAGCAGTTAACACCCTGATGGACAAGGCTCTAATGCATTCGAGAGGGAATCCAGATTTTATGCTGATTCAATTTGAAGAAGTACAAAGGCCAGTCCGTACCTTACGACCTTTACCTATTCAAACAAATAACGTGTCGACTACTCAAGAAGGACATCTGTTAGCAAAGCGTCTACTTAAGGAATGTGGTGTGTCGGGTTCAACAATTGAAAGGGCTTACGAATTGATTGCGAAGCCAGAAAATATCGGAATGAGAGGGGCAATGTTATTAACTACTAGTACAGGTGAACGAGTAGACAACAGAGGAGAAAAGGGAGTACGTGTTTCTAGAATGGATTGGGAGCATAGCAATTTTAAAAAATGGGCTATGAGACAAGAACTGTCGAGTAATTTAAGGGTAAAGGAAGCAATTACGCTAGCAACAAAAGTTGCGAACCACCCGGGTATCATTGCAGAGCTATGTTGGTCAGACGACCCTGATTATATTACAGGTTATGTTGCGAGTGAAAAAATTGGCTATCATCGAATTTCAAAACTGAAAGAATATGGTGATGAAAGAGGGTTTCGTATTTTTTTTGTTAAAGAAGCTAGGAACATAGAAAACTATATTGATTATCTTGAAAAAGATCCTATATTACTATTTTGGGAGGAAGAAGATGACAAACGATTTAATTACTAAAAGCAAAAAGCATTTATGGTTACCTTTTACGCAAATGAAAGATTATGATCAAGACCCACTAATTATTGAGAGCGGTGAGGGAATTAAGGTAAAAGATATTAATGGGAAGGAATACTATGATGGTTTTTCTTCTGTTTGGCTTAATGTCCACGGCCATAGAAAGAAAGAGCTAGATCAGGCTATTATCGATCAATTAAATAAAATCGCTCATTCTACTTTATTAGGAATGACGAATGTACCGGCAACGGAATTAGCAGAGAAATTAGTGGAATTAACTCCTGAAAATCTTACACGTGTTTTTTATTCAGATAGTGGTGCTGAAGCAGTAGAGATTGCATTAAAGATGGCATTTCAGTATTGGAAAAACATAGGAAGGCCGGAAAAGCAAAAATTTGTTTCAATGAAAGATGGTTACCATGGCGATACGGTTGGTGCGGTAAGTGTGGGTGCAATCGATCTCTTTCATCATGTCTATGGTCCTTTAATGTTTGAAAGCTTCAAGTCGCCTATTCCTTCTGTCTATCGCTCAGAAACTGGCGATCCAGAACAATGTCGTGATGAATGCTTACAAAATCTTGAAGAACTGCTGAAGGAGCGTCATGAGGAAATTGCGGCTCTAACGATAGAATCAATGGTTCAAGGAGCAGCTGGGATGATTGTCATGCCAAAGGGATTTCTATCAGGTGTAAGGGAACTTTGTACAAAGTATGATGTGTTAATGATTGTAGATGAGGTTGCTACTGGATTTGGTCGTACTGGTAAAATGTTTGCTTGCGAACATGAAAATGTTCAACCTGATTTAATGGCTGCTGGTAAAGGAATAACTGGAGGATACCTTCCGATTGCAGTAACATTTACGACAGAAAAAATTTATCAAGCGTTCTACGATGACTATGAAACGTTAAAAACATTTTTTCATGGCCACTCATATACAGGTAATCAATTAGGCTGTGCTGTTGCTATTGAAAATTTAAGACTCTTTGAAACTGAACGAATTGTTGAAAACGTTCAAAATAAATCAGAACAATTAAAACAAATTCTATCTACTTTACATTCGTTACCACATGTTGGTGATATAAGACAGTTAGGATTTATGTGTGGTATTGAACTTGTGCAAAACAAATCTACTAAAGAGCCGTTTCCATTTGAAACTAGAATCGGTTATAAAGTCTCTTTAAAGATGAGAGAACTAGGTATGCTAACAAGGCCTTTAGGTAATGTTGTTGTGTTTATGCCACCGCTAGTAAGTACTAAGACGGAGCTAGAGGCTATGGTGAACATCATGAAAGAGGCAATAGAAATCGTATGCCAAGAGGAAGTTACGGTGGTTGGACAAGATGTTTGATTCTTGGCTGTCAGATAGAGTCACTAAAATAAAAGAAAATAATCTGTACCGAGAGTTAAATGTCATGAATAGTGGATCTAAACCGATGGTTGAAATGAATGGTGAGGAAAAGCTTATTTTTTCATCAAATAATTATTTAGGACTAGCTTGTGATAAGCGCCTAACAAATGCTGCTGATACAGTTGGGAAAACATTTGGTATAGGAAGTAGCGGTTCTAGATTAACAACTGGAAACACTTTATGGCATGAAAAGCTTGAACGAAGGATTGCTAGATTTAAACAAACAGAAGCTTCCTTACTGTTCTCTAGTGGCTATCTTGCAAACGTTGGTGTATTGTCATCCTTACCTGAAAAGGGTGATGTTATCTTAAGTGATGAGTTGAACCACGCGAGTATTATTGATGGTTGTCGTCTTTCAAAGGCAAAAACTATTATATACAAACACGACCGTATGTACGATCTTGAACAGAAACTAATAGAAACACAACACTGTACTAGACGTTTTATCGTTACTGATGGTGTGTTCAGTATGGATGGAAACATTGCACAGTTAGATGCTATTACAGCTTTAGCAAAGAAATACCAAGCCTTTGTTATTGTTGATGATGCACATGGTACAGGTGTACTTGGTGAAAATGGACGAGGGGTATGTGAGTATTTTGGAGTTAAACCAGACGTAATGATTGGAACTTTAAGCAAAGCAGTTGGAACAGAAGGTGGGTTTGTAGCCGGCTCTAGAATACTAATAGATTTTCTGATTAATCATGCTCGAACATTCATTTTTCAAACAGCAATTCCACCTAGTGTTTGTGCAGCTTCCTATGAAGCAATAAATATAATTGAAGAAAATAAACAGAAGAGAGAATCATTAATGGTGAAAGTAAATCTAATTCGAACAAGATTACAAGCCTTAGGTTATAACGTAAAAGGTGATGAGACACCAATTATTCCTGTAATCATAGGAGATGCAAAAAAGGCTATATGGTTTGCTGACAAGCTACAAGAACATAACGTATTTGCGCCTGCCATTCGTCCGCCAACAGTAAAGGATGGAGAATCACGTATTCGTTTAACTGTTACCGCAGAGCATTCTTATGATGATATTGATACTTTAATTCAAGCCTTTGAAATAATTCGTAGTGAACAAGAGGTGATTATATGAGGGGAGTCTTTATAACTGGTACGGATACAGATGTTGGTAAAACGGTTATCTCCAGTGGAATTGCAGGCGTGTTACGGGATGAAGGTGTAGATGTTGGTGTGTTTAAACCAATGTTAAGTGGAATTAAACGTGACGATCCGGACAGTGATACATACTGGTTGAAAGCGATGTCGGAAACCTCACTGAGACTTGAGGAAATCACCCCATTTCAATTCGAACAACCTTTGGCTCCAGGAATGGCACAGGAGCTAGAAGGCAAGAACATTACACTTGGTGATATTTTAAGGAAGTGGGATAACATTCGAAATAGACATGACTTTTTTATTGTTGAAGGAGCTGGTGGGATATCAGTTCCTCTAGGTAAGGACTTTTTAGTCAGTGATTTAATCAAAGCGTTAAACCTTCCAGTACTAATTGTAGCTCGACCAAACCTTGGAACGATTAATCATACTTTTTTAACTGTAGAGTATGCAAAAAAGCTTGGCCTAACAATTAAGGGAATTATCATAAATGGAACTAGTGTTAAAAAAGATCTTGCTGAAAAGCTTAGTCCTAAGGTAATAGAAAAGATGTGTTCTGTTCCCATTATAGGTATAACTCCAAAAATAGATGAACTTTCAAAAGTAACTGTAAAGAAACTTATAAGAGACCATCTTACTTTAGAAGTATTACATAAGTAGTTGAGAATTATGCTCTCAAAGAGTAGAAACAAAAAAATTGAAGAATTGTATTTTTACACATCTTCTTGAGAGGGGCTTAACCAATGAGTCAAAAGACAAAGCTGAGACCATCGGATTTTGTTCAGGATCCATATACCTTTTATAGTGAAATCCGCTCAATAAACAGGATATATAAGGGCAACCTCTTGCGTTATCCTGGTTGGTATGTAACTGGATATGATGAAGCAAGCTTAATTTTAAAAGATGTTCGTTTTCAAAATCGCGTTCCTCTTCCAGAGACAACCAAAAAGTACGAAAGACTAAAAAGTGTACAGGACAAGATGATGCTTTATAAAAACCCTCCAGACCACAATAGATTACGTGAATTTGTAAGGGAAAGCTTTACTCCTAAAGCGATGGAACAATTAGCCTATCAGGTTGACAATATAGCGTACAATTTATTTCAAGATGTGAAGAATCAAAAGAGGATGAATATCATTGCTGATTTTGCTTTCCCGTTAGCAAGTCTTGTTATAGCTAACATGTTAGGTGTGCCGGAAAAAGATAAGGAATTTTTTCGTAAGTGGGCATTGCTTTTAATTCAAACAATTGATTTTACTCGTTCTTCTAAATCTCTTGAAATAGGTAACGATACAATTGGTGAAATGGTCACTTATTTTAACGAATTGATTGAGAAGAAGAAACTAAATCCACAAGATGATTTAATTACTTTATTAACAGAGGAAAAAGATGGCGAGAAATTAACGAACGATGAAATACTTTCAACATGCATACTACTTGTGATTGCAGGCCATGAAACAACTGTAAATCTAGTTAGTAATTCCGTATACTGTTTATTAACAAATCCTAATCAATATCAAAAATTAAAAGAAAATCCTATATTATTAGATACTGCTATTGAGGAATTTTTACGTTATGAGAGTCCTACTCAAATGATAGCTCGGATTGCTTCGGAAGATGTGACAATCAATCAAATTGAAATAAAAAAAGGTGAGCAGGTGTATGTGCTACTAGGTGCAGCAAACCGAGATCCGAAAAAGTTCGATAATCCAAACACTCTAGATATTACAAGGACCCTTAACCCTCACCTCTCGTTTGGTTCCGGTATTCATTTTTGTCTAGGGTCTACACTTGCAAAAATGGAAGCTCAAGCAGCAATACGAACTATTATTGAAAACACTAAGAATATCAAATTTGAATCTAATGAAGTCGAATGGAGAGAGCTTATGAGTTTCAGAGCGCTACAAGAGCTTCCGATTATATTTGAGTAATTTAAATCATTCTCAGGTACGAAAATCACTTAAATAGTAAGTCCCGAATAATGAATATTACTTATTATTCGGGTAAATAACACATTTGATACCCAAGATGACGTTTGAATTGTATCAACTGAAATTGAGTTACCTACTTGTGAGACAGCATAAAGTTCTTGCTTAGAAGGGTTATAGCATTTTGCTTTCATACGAAACACTTCGTTAGGAAACTCACTGAAAAATTGTTCCAGTTTAGAAAAATTAATTGGAAGATAGCTTTTATAAACATAAGTATCAATTCCATACTGTCCGATTACTTTAAGCTGATTTCTAGATGCAAATAATTCAACCTGATAAGCATAGAGGGAAGAGATTGTATTAATGTCAAAGGGGTCTTTATTTTCAGTATTTTTCTCAAGAAAATCCTCGAATGTTACTATTAACGCTCTTGGTTGTAGAATTCTAACAAATGAAAAAATTTCACCTAAACGTTCAGGAGAGATCGTTTCAGTATTACATATAAGAATTGTGTCAGCCATTTCTAACTGATTTATTAGTGTTTCTCCTATTTAAAGCTTCTCTTTCTAGTGTTGTGATCAGATTGGTTTCTGTATTTATCTCTTTATCATGAACGGCTTCTCCAATTATTCCACTAAGTTGAAACGAGTCCTCTACATTTTTAATAAGTTCAATATTTGTTTGTCTGTATAGAACCTTTGTTATTTTATTTTTTTTGATTTCTTGAATTTTTTTAACCAAATTACATTTGTCCTTTAATGAGAAGCCTGTGATAACTGTTAGAGGTTTTTGTTTTTTCAATCTTCACACATCCTTAACTAATAAATCTTACCAACTTGATTTCTTAACACCTGGAATTTGTCCTTTATGTGCAAATTCTCTAAATGCAATTCTAGAAAGTTTAAATTTACGCAGTACACCACGAGGTCTTCCAGTGTGCTTGCATCTCCTTGTTAATCGTGTAGGGGACGAGTCCCTTGGAAGTTTACTCAGACCGATATAGTCTCCTTTTTCTTTTAACTCTCTTCTTCTTTCAGCATAACGGGCAACAAGTTGTTGTCGTTTTAATTCTTTTGCAACCTTTGATTTTTTTGCCACTATTAATACACCTTCCTTTTCTTAATGAAAATCAAAATCATTACGATTTATATAATAGATTAAAAAATATAGGAAGTAAAGTATTGTGAAATTTACGCTTAATTAGGTTGGAGGAAGTTTGTAGTATAACTGATTATTTACGGGTCCTATTAAATGATGAAAAATATGCTTGGTTTCAAGATAGGGTGAAAAAGCAAATACTCAAAATGTTTGTTAGAAAAATTCATATTCACGCTAATTGATTATTTACAGGAGTACTGAATAGATATATCATCAAAATGATACAAACGTACATACATACTATGGGTTTATATGTTATACAAGAATATTGTGTTCGTCTTAGTAAAAAAAGTCGATTGCAGTTTATGGAGGTAAAGAGAATGGAAATGCACTATCGAACGTGGGGAGATCCACAAAAAACACCTGTTATACTTCTTCATGCCCTTGCTTGTCACAGTGGCTGGTGGAAGTGGGTAGCACCTCATCTTGAAAAAGAGTACTATCTAATTGCCCCTGATTTAAGAGGCCATGGTCAGAGCCCACATGCGGAAAGCTATAGCTTTGATGATTATGCAGAGGACATCGAAGAGCTTGCTAGAAAGTTTGCCCGTCCTTATGCTATCGTAGGTCATTCGATGGGTGGCTATGTTGGTCTTAAAGTGGCTAGTCGTGGGGTCCAGACACCTGCTGCTTTACTAATAGCCGATATGAAAATTGACTCTCCAGAAGAGGAGTTGGCTGGATTACGTAAAGCTTCTCAAAAGAGTGGACGTACATATGAGTCTATGCAAGACGCTGTTGGCAATTATAAGTTACTACCACCTCAGCACGTTGCCCCGTTGGAGCGAGTGGAGGAAGTAGCTAAAGAGTGCTATAAGGAATTGGAAGATGGACACTGGGGAGAGCGTTTTGATCGACGAGCTCTTGCAATTGAAAATGTTGAGTCAGTGTTGGTAGCCCAAAAGGTTACTTGTCCTGCTTGGGTTGTTAGAGGAAAGGGAAGCTTAGTGATGCCTGAAACAGGGGCCAAGGAGATCGCTCGAGTCACCGATGGACCATTACACGAGATGGAAGAGGCTTACCATCACCTTCCATTGGAAGTGCCAGAAGAGTTTGCTACCGAAATCCGAAACTTCTTGGTCGAGAACAAGCTTTAAGTCTCGATTACGTTGATATTTATACAGTGAGCTTGCATGATGTAACATTGTTATATTTTAGGTGCGTATAGAAAACGTAATGTCTATGTAAGAATTTAATCTAATTATAATTAATAACCCTAGAGGCTATATGCGAGGGGACTAAAAAAGTGAATACCACACTTTTTTAGTCCCTTTTCTATATGCCCTTAGGGTTATTTTCAAGTTGAAGTATCTACTTATCATATCTTTAAGACCTAAATCACCTTTAATGGGCATAACAACTCCCTCTAATGATAAAAAATGTAATAAATATCCTATTACTTAATACATTACAATAAATTAGCATCTAAGGGGGAACTGTATGTTAAGGTCGAGAAAAATTTTTGTTGGAAACTATAAAGGTGGGGTAGGTAAAACGACAAGTATATTTCAAATAGCGTTACATTTAGCAGAATTAGGGGAAAAGGTATTGCTAATCGATTTAGATCCTCAATGTTCTTTAAGTGAGATTTGTTTAGCGAAACAAGAAATGAATTTAGAGGATTTGGCACCAAATGAAAGTTTGAATTATGTTTATGATATGTGGCTACAAGTTAAGAGATTTCGTAGCTTGCCGTTCTATGTAGATCTTGAGCCTTTAGTGAAGCAATTAGAAGATAATGTGCATTTTATTCCATCAAATACGTTCTATAACAATGGTGGTCTAGATGATTTAGCTTTAAACCTTAGGGGTGACCTTGAAGATCTTTTACCTCTGCAACAATTTTTTCAGACAAGTAGGATCGAAGAGGAGTACGATTATATTCTTTTCGATTGTCCACCAAGTAATAATATGATTACCCAAGGTGCATTTTTACTCTCAGATTACTATATTATACCATCAATTATTCAAACATTGAGTATCCGTGGTGTTGTTCACTATATAACTACAGTAGATAAGATATACCAACGTTTTTGTGAGGAAAATCAGTATAGCTTTATTGCGAAATCGTTATTTGGTGAAAAGCCAAAGCTACTAGGAATTTTTGAAACTTTGAAAAAGGGAACTGTAAAAAATGACGACGTAATCAATGATTTAGAAAGTGACCTGCAAAAGGCGAATATTCAAACACTTATGTTTTGTGAAGATGAAGAAAAATTTATTTTTGATACGATAATTAATAATTATGAAGATATAGCACGCTCTACAGCAGAGGGAAAAAAGTGCGAAATATATGAGAATTTAACAGACGAAATTATTAACTGTATTGAGAATTCAATGGAGTGATCTAGTTTATGAATCAAGAAATTGTTGACTATTTAAATCGCCTAAAAAACATTTATCAAACTATAAATAAACCATCGCTTTCAAAAGATATAAAAAGGATAGAGAAGTTAATCGATTCATTAGATGCAAGTAAAGAAAAGAGTGTAAAAAACTTTCAAAAACCTACATTCAAAGAAAACTATGAATCATTAATTAATAAGAAATATGTTGATATGACAGGGGTAAAACTTGATTATAAAAACTTTAATAGTGTTGAGGCGGTGATTGAATTTATAAAAGACGTTTCACAATCGAAGTTACTTAGAGAAACAACAGCAGTGGACTTAAAGCTGCTTTATTGTATATTAACGAATAGTTCCACCGAAATGAAAGGAACGAAAAATGAAATTTACGAAGCAATTAAGCGTAACGTACGAGCAAGAAAGCGCGGAGAAGCGTTTAAAAAATTATGATTAAAAATCTGGTGCTTCTGAAAATCGTTCACACTAAAGATAGGACATCAGGCTCGGTACCGTTATTAAACTAAACTCAAGTTCGACAACAAAATACTACACTACAACCATCTACCTGAGTGTAATAAACACTCAGGTTTTTGTCTATCCAATACACTATTTTGAAACTTCGTAGTATTTTTAATCAATTTCATTTTTGTTAAACAAAAGTAGTTCATCTCGTTTTATTAATAAATCATTACGAGCACCTAAAAAGTATTATTAGTCTCTTCAATGCGAGGTTATGTTTACGCGTTTTGTTCCAGTCCTTTAGTAACGTTCCTAGAAGGCAATGCCCACTCAAATTTAAGTGAGATTAAACGTAAAGTAACGATAATGACAAAAAGCGTATACAGTTGATACGGGTGCTCTGCCCATCCTATACCGATGATGAAACCCGCTATCAAAGCCCAAAAAAGATAAATCTCTTGACGAAAAACAGTTGGTTTTCTTTGAGCTAGAACATCACGGACAATTCCTCCACCGGCACCAGTGATCGCAGCTGAAAACATAATTGCAATAAGTGGTAGATCGATAGAATGTGCATGCATTGCCCCTTGAATTGCAAATGCTGATAAGCCCATAGCATCAAATAGACTCCATTTTTCTAGGTACTGAACAGTTTGACTAGGCATAAAAAAGATTATCGTTATTGTAATAATGGCAATTGTAATAAGAGCTGTTTGTTGCCATAAATCTGTAATAGGTAGACCAATCATTAAATTTCGAATGGCGCCACCACCGAAAGCGGTAATTAGACCCAACGTATAAACCCCTACCATATCGTACTTCGCTTGCATCGCTATAATAGCTCCACTCATCGCAAAAGCAATAGTACCAATCACATTTAACACATCCCAAACCATAAAAAAACCCCCTAGTTTTTAAAGAAAAATAAAAAAGGACAGAGAAAAGGTATCAAACAAATACCTTTTCTCTGTCCTTTTTACCTGAGAGTTTAACCTAAACATGTAGAAGGTTTACCCCGTTGGTGGCGTTTTGCACTCTCCAGAGAAGCGTCCTACTGAGGTCTTTTTTACCTGAGAGATTCATCTCTTGGTTGATTTAGAGATTTGCCCCTTCGGTGACGTAGTTTATCAATCGATACGTTCTCTCCCACAGCAGTCTTTCGCAACTATCCAATTTATAGTTTATACAGTAGTGGAAGAGGGTTTGTTTTGTCAATAAAAAAATATTGTCACTGAACAATGCCAGCCATTCTATGTAGAAGAAATATCTTTCCACTACCTTATTTGAATAAAATAAACTAATATTGTGATAACATACATAATTATTAATCTTTTACATGGATTTCAACATTAAAGGTGGAAATGAAATGACGAATGTACATCGAGAAACGTTGGTAGAAAGACTTAGAAAAAAGAATAAAGAGATAGATTTATTAATGGCAGGGATCCGTGATATTACTTCATCACTAGATAAAGACTATGTTTTGACACAAATTATTAAGAATGCACTTATGGTCATTCCAAATGGTGAGACAGGCTTTTTAACGTTGTATGATTCTTCCTTAGAGCGATTGGTTCCTAGTACAGCAGTTGGTTTTAGTGAAACGATACAACATTTTAGGACAAAGATAGGAGAAGGGATAACTGGTAAAGTATTTGAGGATGGAAAGGCAAGAATTTACGATACAACTTCAAAGATTTATCAAGACATGAATAACCTCTCGAAAGAAAATTTTGAAATATTACACAATTCATTAAACAACCATTTGAAAATAAAGACGGCAATCGGGGTTCCGGTTTCGGTCAATCAAGAACGAATCGGTGTGCTGATCCTTCATCAATTTAGTAATGAATGTAAATTAAGTTTAGATGACGTGAAACTACTGCAAGGTTTTGCTGATCAAGTAGCAATTGCAATCCAGAATGCAGGGTTGTACTCTGAATTAAAGACAAGATTGCACGAAATAACACAGCTCAGTAAACAACTAAGGGAAAAAAATGAATTTCTACAAAAAAGAAATAAAATTCATGAGATGTTAACCGAGTTTTCACTTCAGAATCAAGGAGTAGAAAAAATAATCAATGAAATATCTCGAATGATAAAAAGTGATGTTTATTTTATTAGTTATCTAGAAAATGAGTTTTACCCTATGAAAATAAGGAAAAAGCCTCCCTTGAGTATAGATGAAGTAATGTTACTTTCGACGGATAATAGGAATCCTAAATATATAGATGTTTTAGAAGAAAAAGTGATTCAAGGTTACTATTTCTATCCTGTAGTAAACGGCTCGATCTTTTTAGGTTGCTTCATTGTTTCTAGCAATTCTCCTGTATCTGAGCTCGAAAAAATCACGATTGAACAAGGGGCATCAGTATTAGCGTTAGAACTCATTAGAAAGAGAACGCTAACAGAAATACAATTTAAGAAAACAAGAGAATTTTTTAATGAAGTTCTTGAAAATAAAGATGAAGACTATTTACAACAGAAAGGCAGTGAATTTGGATTAAATTTATCGGAGTATTTATTTTGCGTAATTTTTCAAACCTCTCAGCAGGAAGATATACAAAAACTTGATGTAAAGATGCATCGATTAATTTCGATTGTAAAAAAAATCATGTCTAACGTAGATTTTATTATTTACGCAATAGATAATCGTGTTATCTTGCTTGCAACGATTAGTAATCCAGACGCCCATAAAATCATTAAAAATAAGCTAGATATGTTTATAAAAGATTGGATAATGGTTGAGGACTCACCTTACCGTATTGGTATAGGGAATACTTATAAGGGGATCAGTAATAGTAAGAAAAGCTATACTGAAGCAGAAAAGGCTTTGAGCTATTTACTAAATCAAAAACGAACAGGGGTTATGTTCTATAAGGATATGGGTTTAAACCGATTATTTGTTAACCAAGACTATGGTGAAATTAGTGTATTTATACAAGAGGTATTTGAACCATTACAAACTGCAGTAGCCAAAAGAAATGACCTAGAAAAGACGTTAATTACGTATATTTCAACTAATAAATCGGTTAATGCGACTGCTGAAATACTTCATATTCACTCGAATACCCTTTATCAGCGCTTAAGAAAGGTGGAAAAATTACTGAATATCGATTTTTCTAATCCGGAAGATACGTTAAAAGTCCAATTAGTTTGCCACATGGTAGAAACCTATACTAAATCTAATTAATGCATCAAATAAATAAGATATAGCGTAATAAAAAGCAGGTGGATACTTTCATCTGCTTTTTAATGCTGTATAACGAATTATAAAGTGTGGAAATCAACAGTAATTTGATAAAAACGATGGTTAGTTACACATAGTAAAAATATTCTGATAGTTTATACTAATTAGTATACAAAGTTAATTCTGAAAAAAAGGGAGAGATACTAGTGGTTGAACATTTACTTTCTAAATTTAAAGAGTTGTACCCAGAATTAGTAGCTATTCGTAGAGATTTACACATGTATCCGGAAATCGGGTTCAAGGAAGAAAATACCCCTAGAAAAATTTCTGATTATTTACGTAAGATAGGGATTGAAGTTCAAACGGGTGTTGGAGGAAATGGAGTAGTCGGAAGAATTCGTGGTGGTAAGCCAGGAAAAGTGGTAGCGCTACGAGCGGATTTTGACGCACTCCCAATTCAAGATGAGAAAGAAGTCGAGTACCGTTCTAAAATTCCAGGTGCTATGCATGCATGCGGTCATGATTTGCATACGGCGGTGTTACTAGGTGTAGCAAAAGTCCTTTTTGAGGCAAGAGATGAGCTTGAAGGTGATGTCGTTTTAATTCATCAATTTGCAGAAGAGATTATACCTGGTGGGGCGAAGGCGATGATTGAAGATGGTTGTCTAGAGGATGTCGATGTCATTTACGGTGCGCATGTAATGTCTCATGAACCATTCGGAAAAGTAGGTATAAGTGAAGGGTATTTGATGGCAGCTGGGGATACATTTGAAATAGAAATCTTCGGTAAAGGTGGACATGGAGGGATGCCTCACACAACAGTAGATCCACTGCTTGCTGGATGCCAGCTTGTAATGAGTTTACAGCAGATTGTATCTAGGCGTATTGACCCGAACGAAGCGGCTGTTGTATCTGTTTGTTCATTTAATTCTGGAGAAGCGTCAAATGTCATTTCTGACTCTGCAAAAATTACGGGAACAGTTCGAACGTTTGACGAAAACGTTAGAGACCAAATTGAAGAGACAATTGGAACACTAGTGAATACAACTTGCCAAGGTGTAGGTGCAACATCATCTTATACTTATAGTAGAGGATATCCATCTTTAAAAAACGATCCGGAAGAAACGAGAAGAATTGAACGATTGGCGAAAAATATTGTTGATGAGAACCAAGTGGTACACATTCCAAAGATAACAGGAATGGAAGACTTTGCATATTACTTAAAAGAAGTACCTGGAACGTTCGTGTTTGTAGGTGGTGGAAATCCTGAGATAAATGCAATATATCCTCATCATCATCCAAAGTTTGACGTGGACGAACGAGCTATCATTACGATAGGACAGTTATTTATATCAGCAGTGTTTGATTATTTAAATGGTAGTAGTATTGAAGAATAAGTACAAACAAATGACCTTAGCAGGTTATTAAATTTTAATCAATAATGGTAACGGTTACATTTTATGAAACATATTAAAAGTGAGGTGGGATAAATGGATTATTTAGAAATTGCGAATAGTCCGTACATGTGGTTAGCTGCTGCAAGTGCAGTAACTGTTGTATTTGTACAAGCATTTGTATTCGTGAAAAAATCACTAGTGGCTGGTAAAGAAATAGGTTTAACAAACGTTCAAATGAAAAGTGCAATGAAAAGCAGTATGATTTCATCCATTGGTCCATCGATTGTTATTTTATTCGGATTAATCTCATTATTAGTTGCTATTGGGGCACCGATGGCTTGGATGAGGTTATCTTTTATCGGTTCACTTCCGTTTGAATTAATGGCAGCAGGTTTCGGTACGGAAGCGATGGGAGTTAGCTTAGGATCGGAGAATATGACAGCTACTGTATTTGCCAATGCTGTTTGGACAATGGTATTAGGGTCGTTAGGATGGATTATCTTCACAGGCTTATTTACAAATAAGTTGGAAAACATGCAAACGTTCCTCTCAGCTGGAAAAAAGGAGCTCGTTCCTATCATTTCTATATCAGCTATGATTGGAGCATTCGCTTATTTTAGTGCAGACCGTGTATTGAATTTTGATAAAGGGACGATTGCTTTATTTATTGGAGCAGGTATGATGATTGTTCTAATGTGGATTGCTGAAAAGAAAAACAAACAATGGTTAAAAGAATGGGGACTCACATTTGCTATGTTTGCAGGTGCAGTAATTGCATTTTTAATCTAGTTTGAGATTCTACTATAATTCATAAGTAATGGAGGGAATAAGATGAGTAATGCTAAGATGGAAATACCAGTGGAATCTGAGAAAAAAACGTTTTCCTATAAAGATGATTATATCCCTTTTATCGTCAAATGGGGGAGAATTACATGCTTTCTAGGACTGATACTTTCATTTACACCTTTATTTGTTTTAACGTTTGTATACGGCCTGACTCCTGATGCATCAAGTATACTTGCCGGTTTCATTGCGATAGCGGGTGTGGCAGCTGTTCTTTGGATTATTGAACCTATATCTTATTATCCAATCTTAGGGATACCGGGAACGTACATGTCTTTTCTTTCAGGTAATATTTCGAATCTTCGCTTACCGTGTGCGACAGCAGCACAAAAAGCTGCTAATGTTCAGCCAGGTACTGATAAAGGGTCAATTATCTCTACCCTAGGAATTGCAGTTTCCATCATTGTTAACGTTTTGATTTTGACAATTGGAGTTTTTGTAGGTGCATCATTACTTGCGGGGCTACCAGATGGCGTGCGAGAGATGTTTAATTATATACTCCCTGCATTATTCGGTGCGATATTTGGACAATTTGCGATTGCTCAGCCAAAAATAGGTGTGTTTGCTATTATTGTAGCGATTATAATGGCTTGGTTGTTGAGAAATGGTTACTTAGCATTCTTACCAGGGCACCCATCGTATGCTGTAATTATTTGTTCCATATTCGGTACGATTATGTTTGGTAGATATCTTTATAATAAAGGATTATTAGGGAAATAAGGGTTTGAGTTAAATAGAATAGGTGATTTAAGGACAGAGGAAGCTAGTGAAGTGCTAGATTTCTTTGTCTTTTTTTGATAGAGAGGCGGAATACCCCCATCTAACCACGTTTAAATGTGGGTGACTTGAGTCCTTCAAATAAACAAACACTTCATAATTCAAATAACTCTGTATAATACTAATCATTATGCTATAGTTAATAAGCCTTTAAACAAATTATGGCGATAATTTAAAAAGAAAAGAAGTGATCATCATTGCTTGATTTTTTACAACTTGGTATTCGACAAGAAATAAACCATACATTAAAATCATTAGGACTTATAAACCCTACTCCAATACAGGAAAGGACAATACCCACTGTACTTGAGGGGAAGGATGTTATTGCACAAGCACAAACGGGAACAGGAAAAACGTTAGCTTTTGTTCTACCGATACTTGAGAAGATTGATGTTAACAATTCGGGTGTTCAAGCGCTAATTTTAACCCCTACACGTGAATTAGCTCAGCAAGTTTCAAAAGAAATAAAGAAAATGATTGAGAATTTAGAAGGCGTTAAGGTGTTAGCTGTATACGGTGGTCAGGATGTTGAACGTCAATTGAAAAAATTAAAAGGCGGCCAACATATTGTTGTAGCAACGCCTGGACGATTATTAGACCATATTCGTCGTGAAACAATTGATCTCTCAACTGTTCAGATGTTTGTTCTTGATGAAGCGGACCAAATGTTACATATGGGTTTTCTACCTGAAGTAGAGAACATTATTTATGAAACACTTTCTACCCGACAAACGATGCTGTTTTCTGCGACTATGCCAAGCGAAATTACATCTCTTGCAAAAAAATATATGGTACATCCAGAGATAATCGAAGTAAAGACGAAAAAAGAAGTAACTGTTAAAGAGATAAAACAAGTTGTGATTGAAACAACAGATCGTAGAAAAATGCAAACGTTATTACATTTAATAGAAGAACAGCGTCCGTTTCTAGGAATTATTTTCTGTCGTACAAAAGCGCGTGTGACAAAGCTACATGAAAATCTGCTAGCCAACGGGTATGAAGCAGACGAGCTTCACGGTGATTTACCACAATCCAAACGTCAAAAGGCGATGAAACGATTTCGTGAAGCAAAATCTCAGTTTTTAGTTGCTACAGATGTTGCAGCAAGAGGTCTTGATGTCGAAGGTGTGACACATGTATACAACTATGATATACCACAGGATGTAGAAAGTTACGTTCATCGGATTGGACGTACAGGGCGAGCTGGTGGAGATGGTGTTGCCTATACTTTAGTTGCTGCTAAGGATGTAGAGTTCTTACGATTGATTGAAAAAGGGATTAATCAGAATATAGAAAAACAAGTGATTCGAGGGGTTAGTATTCCTGATCGAGAGGATTATGAGTTAGAAAGAAATAAGGAAATTAAGAAAGCTAAACGTCTAGATGGCGCTAGCAAAGAAAAAAGAAGAGGTGCAGATTCTTCTTCCAAAAGAAAAACAAATAATCGTCCGGCAATAAGTAAATCAGGTTCTTCATCTAGTGGTAGAAGAAATCCTCGATAAATAGGAGGTTTATACGTGACTAATAATGATCTATTAATTAGATTAAGATATGCGTTAGATATAAAAGATATAGACATGGTAGAGATATTTAAACTTGGTGGCGTTGATGTGACTAAAGAACAAGTCCAAAATATGCTATCAAAAACAGAAGACGAGTACGATGATGAAATTGAAGATGAAAATAGTGTAACCTGCAATAATACAATGTTTGAGTGCTTTTTAAATGGTTTTATTACGTTTAAAAGAGGAAGGCAGGATTCAAATTCTGGACAACCTATAAGACCAGAGCTTTCTAAAGAAAGTCCTAATAATCTTCTTTTAAAGAAATTGAAAATAGCATTAACATTAACGAGTGAGGATATAATTGATATCTTAGATGTGGCTGGGGTTACTGTATCAAAAGGAGAAATAGGAGCCCTTCTAAGGAAAAAGGGACACGCGAAGTATAAAGAATGTGGTGACAAATACGCTAGAAATTTCTTAAAGGGATTAACTCTAAAATATAGGACGTAATGTAAGGGCCAAATCTTTTGGCTCTTTTTTTTTACAACTACTGCACAATAGACGATTACTGTGCAGCAAGTAATTACCCAACTGCACATAGGTAAGAATAGTTAGATAATTATTTTATACGTGATTTGTTATCTTCTGGTATTATTTATACGTGGATATTGATTGCTTGGTGAAGTTATTCACTTAAACTAACGAATCAGTAATCTTTAATAATAAAGGAGGGAAGTTTTTGGGTTCGAATACTAAACTGCCACTAACACATGAGGAAAAATCAAAACTTAGAAAAGCTAATGTCAAAATAAGTGAATTACATACTTTTAATGCAGAAGAAATAGCTCAACTGCTAAACATTCCACTTGGAAAAGCTAATGTTTTAAAGGGGCTGGCTGAATTTCAAACTGTTCCCTCCATTGGTTATAAATTAGCTGAAAAGTTGGTTTTTAAGTTGTGTCTTTTTTCATTATCGGAAATTAAGGATAAGAATGCTGCTCAACTTTTTGACCAATTAGAAAGAGAATTAGGTGTATGGACTGACGGTTGTGTTGAAGACCAAATTCGTTGTGTGATTAACTATGCAAACAACCCTAAAAGCAATAAACAATGGTTTGATTTTACAGAAGAAAGAAAGGTATACAGAGAAATGAATGGTTTCCCTCAAAATAGACCTATAAATGCTTGGTATGAGTGAATTGTGATTGAAAATTATTAATACAAAATCAATGGGAGGTTTTTGAATGGAACTTACACATACTCGTTTACTTGTTGATAACTATAAAAAATGTTTTCTTTTTTATAGAGATGTATTGGGATTTGAATTATCATGGGGAAATGAAAATTCCAATTATGCTGACTTTAAATTCAACGGGTGTACTTTAGGGATATTTGAACGAAAACAAATGGTTGAAGCAATAGGTGCTGAATACTCAACTAAGATTGATAAAGGAGATAAGACAGCCTTAATTTTTAAAGTAAATAGTGTCGAAGATAAATATCAAGAATTAAAAGGTAAAGTAAATTTTATAACTAAGCCTACCGAGCAAAAGGAATGGGGGATTAAAGTGGCTCATTTTAGAGACCCTGCAGGTTCACTAATAGAAATTTATGAAAATATCTAATCTAAATTAGCTAAACGAAATCAGCTTTCTTATTGCATTAACGGGAGCGATTGTTCTAGAAGAACAGTCGCTCTTTCAGAAAAAAGGAGTTGTCCACATGGCAGAACCTGATGGTGGTGTGTCGGAAGAGTTTAGGAAGAAAGTAGAAGAGCTTTGTGATAGGCTTGGACCAAAAAATAAAGAAACCAACGCGTTGTGGCAGCTAGTTAGTAAAATATGCAAGGACGATGTAAAGGATTAACTAAGTTAGGTTTAAAGATCATAAAATATTATCTGTTGCGCAGTACAACGATAATGGTTACCAAATTATATTTTTTAACGGCGATCACTTTTGAAAAGATCGTATTTCGTATTTGACCAATACTGCGCAATAACAACTTCTGTTACACAAAATATTTAAATCGGACTGGAAGCACTTTTATATTGCTATACAAAAGGTGCACTCTAACTGAGTGCACCTTTTGTGTTTATGAATTATATATTTCTCTGTTTATTCTAACAATATCCTTATGTGAAAACTCCTTTTTTTCTGCCAAGAGCTCTTCAAACCTTTCCATTACCTTATCTCGTAGTAATGGTGCTTTTTCTTTGTTTGCCTCATTTAACGCTCTCGTTAGTTCATCTTTTGTTAGCTCTGTGCAGTAAGCAGGAGTTCCTGGTTGTTGTCTCCAAGAATCACTTAAAGAACCACTGTCTACTGCGTCGAAGCCTAGCTCGTTTACCACGCCCATGATTACTTGTTTTTGTGATAGATTATCACCGGCAACTGTCATGGCAATTCGTCCACTAGAATCTTCGGATGTTCCTTCATTTTCTAAAGTATAGGCTAATAAATTGTTAAAAGCTTTAATGATAGGTCTGTCTAATTGATTTGAAACCCAAATACTTTCAACCATCCCGTTCTCGATTTCTTCAATTTTGCCGTCTCTAAAAGGATAGTAATTTGAAGTATCTACAATGATCACTTCCTCCGCGACTTGATTGATAATGTTTCGAATGCTTGGTAGTGCTCTTGTAGGGAGTGATATGATAAGAACATCAATATTATTAATTGCATCCTCTACAGGCACAGCTGTTCCTGCAAGCTCTTTCCCTTCTAGACGTTCTATTCCTCGTGCATCTGCAATTTTTACAGCATGTCCACTTTTAACTAATTTGTTAGAAATAATTGACCCAATTGGTCCTGCACCTATAATTCCAAATTTCATTATTGTTCCTCCTTAAGAAATTGTATATAAAAGAAATATTTTGCTTAAAGTTATACAATCATATGATTATCAGACGGTAACCATATATTCACTACAAATAAAAAAGGTATTGAGTATTTATGTTACATATACTAGAATAAAATGATTTCTCTTCTAATTAAAGTAGGCAATTTAAATTGACGTAGTACATTTTTTTGTACTTAATAGTAGAAAGCAGGTGTTTAGGTGTCTAGGATATGTAAGGATGGATTTGATAAAGAGTGTATAAAGGAACAAAGAGAATTTTATGGTATTGCTTATACCCAAAATGTACTCTCCGGACGTTGGAAATATGTAATTCTTTGGTTTCTAAAGTCCACAGAGCGTCGTTATAGTGAAATTAAAACTTTTTTAGGGGATATATCACAAGGTTCTCTTACAAAGCAACTTCGAGAACTGGAAACAGATGGTTTAATTAATCGAAAAGTTTTTCCAGAAGTTCCTCCTCGTGTAGAGTATTCATTAACCTCAAAGGGGAAAGAACTCATTCCTATTATTGATTTGATGGAAGAGTTCGGGAAGAGGCATGGGGAGCAAGTAGACTAACCAAAGTGCCTTTAATCGGTTATTTACCATTTACCCCGGAATTCAAACCTAAATGGTGGATAAAGTTATAGTTGTAGGAGGAGAAAACGTTCTAGTGGAGTTTATGATAAAAGTCTATGAAGAAATATATATAAATTAACGGGCATGGATTTATAGATCCGAGCTCAGCAGGTTAAACACTTTAGGAGATTCGTGTAAGTGCAAAAAAATGTACTAGATCTATTTTTATTGCCCTCTTCACAAAGGTGTGAAATGATTTTATTCTAGTGCATGTAACAAATTTACTAAGTACAACAATTTAATAGGCAAGTCTGGATTCAACAATAGATGGACACTTGATCCTGAACAACTGTTTCATACAGAATTGTTTATTACTTTGTTTTGAATTGGCCGGATAATTTGTGGGGAGGTCATAAATTGACAACCGAATTTTCAACGTGAAATAGTTAGCTTGCTAAATGTTTTTAGTAGTGGAGGAACATCTATGAACAATAGTGTTGATTGCGATATTCGTCAGTCGTTAGATAAAATCTCATTTCAAATGCGTAGAGATTATAGTGAAAGTCTTAGAGAACTTAATCTCTATGTAGGTCAAGATAATTTACTCTTTCGTTTGTGGCAAGAAGAGGGGGTAACGCAAATGCAGCTATGTGAACACTTAAAATGTGAACCGCCTACGGTCACAAATATGGTTAAATCATTGGAGCAAAACGGTTTTATATACCGTAAACGTGACGAACAAGATGCGAGGATTATGCGAATCTTTCTAACGGACAAAGGCAAAGAATTAGAGAAACCGGTTGGGTTCAAATGGGAACAGCAGCAAGAAAAATTGCTCCATTCATTCTTACCGGAAGAACGTCTATTATTGAGGGATTTTATGAAGCGAATGGAGAGAAACTTGCTCTAAGTTTCCTCTGTGTTGATATTTAGCATGCTAAATAATTGTGTAGCAACCTAAATATATTAAATAGTACAATGTCGCTTGTCATATTTAAAAAGTAAGGAAATTAAAAGTAGAAACTGTTAGATGATTACCTTTAACAAATTAGTTAGTAAGCTAAATATTACTTGTTTTGCCCTGCTTAGAGTGATTTAATTCTGACTCTTTTAGTTACTTTTAGAAAATAAAAAGGAGAAATATACATGGAAAAAAGAAAAGAAATGCAATTAGCATTACAAATGGTTTCTGGATACGGAGCCGAATTCAGTGCCTGGAGAATGCCTGGTACAGATCCAGCAGCCTACACAAATACGGATAGTTACGTGGAACGAGCTAAAATAGCTGAAAAAGGAAAATTTCAAATGATCTTTATCGCTGATACTCCGGCATTGACCGTCGATTTAGGACCTCAGACTCCTATGTTCCCTATGGACCCTATGTTAGCACTAATGGCTTTAGCTAGAGAGACGAAACATATTGGACTTGTGGCGACACATTCAACGACATTCAATTATCCATACAACATTGCACGTCAGTTCAAGGCACTCGATGTTATAAGTAATGGGCGAGTAGGATGGAATGCGGTCACTTCATCCCTCCCAGTAGCGGCAGCAAATTTTGGTACTAAAGTTGCCAGTCGCAAAGAACGCTATGACATGGCACATGAATCCATCCAAATTGTTCAAGCATTATGGGGGAGTTGGGAACAAGATGCGTGGACGTTAGATGCAGAAGGAGGAAAATTTGCCGATATGGACAAAATTCAGCCTATCAATCTTGAAGGGCAATATTATTCATCTCGTGGTCCTTTGCCTATCCCGCCCTCTGAGCAAGGCCAGCCGGTTATTTTCCAAGCAGGTGGAGGAGAAGAAGGACTGGAATTGGCGGGGAGGTACGCTTCTGGGGTCTACGCTAACCCTTATGATATAGAATCTGCTCGTCAACATAGGCAAGCACTTCGCCAAAGTGCAACTCGTTTTGGTCGAAATCCCGATGACATTAAGATGTACGCAGGTTTTATGTTTTCCATCGGTTCAACGGAAGAAGAAGGTTTAGAACGACGAAGACAGCTTATGAGTTTTAATCCAGAGGAGATACCAGGAAGAGTAAGTTACCTTGGTTCAATGGTAGGTTTACCACTATCAGTGAATTCGGTAGATATTGATCAACCTTTATCAGCTGACTTGTTGAAAAAAGCATATGCCAACCCAATGGATCCACGTTCCCACAGAGCTTTAGAGCTTCTGAAAAAAGGGATATCGATTCGAGACGTTCTTGCACATGGGGTCATTAACTATCATCCAGTAGTGGCAGGTACCCCCGTACAAGTTGCTGATTTCTTGGAAGAATGGTTTTTGGCTGGTGCATGTGACGGCTTCTCGGTTGTTCCGGATATAGCCTATGATGGAGTTGCTGATTTTGTGGAACATGTCGTCCCAATTTTGCAGGACCGTGGTTTGTTTCACAAAGATTATGAAGGAAAAACACTACGTGAGAATATGGGAGTTCCTTATCAATACGGAAGACTGAAAGATAATAATAAATAATAGAGGAGAGGATTCAAATGAATAAAACCCTTGAATTGCTTCAAGGTCATACATCCATTCGTTCTTTTACAAATCAACCACTGACAGAGGAACAACGAGATGCAATCTTTAAGGCAGCTAATCAAACGTCATCTTTCAGCCTGTTGCAGGTGGTTTCTATTATTAGGATTACAGACCCAAATCTTCGAAAAAAAGTGATGCAACTCTCTGTAAATCAACCGTATATCGAAGAAGCAGCAGAGTTTTGGATTTTTTGTGCAGATTTTAACCGAAATCATGAAATTGCTCCCAACGTAGACCTTGACTATATTGAATACCTATTAATAGGATCATTCGATGCTGGGCTCATGGCTCAAAATGCTTTAACTGCAGCGGAATCAATGGGACTCGGTGGTGTCTATATCGGCGGAGTAAGGGCTAATATTACAGAATTAAGCGAGGTATTAAATTTACCAAAGTATGTGATTCCTTTAGTAGGACTATGCATAGGGCATCCTGCTGGAGAGAAGCCTGGACTAAAACCGCGTTTGCCTCAATCTATGGTCATGTTTGATAATCAATATCAGCCATTAGATGAAGAACAATTAGCAACTTATGACCAACAGATGCGTGAATATTATGAAAATCGTTCTGTTAAAGCACCTTTCACAGTGAAGAAAGTAAAGGGATGGAAAGATCATATTGAGGATCATCTTGAAAGAAGCAAGTTGCCCTTTATGCTCGAGTATTTAAACAAACAAGGATTTGCAAAAAAATAAATTGTTATTAATTTAATGAATGTACGAGGAGATAAAAATGAAGAATCAATATAATACGCGTGCCATTATGGCAGCACTACTTATGTGCGGTTTCGTCGGTATGTTCAGCGAAACGGCTCTCAATATTGCAATGACTAACTTAATGGAAGTGTTCCAAATTTCGGCCACAACCGCACATTGGTTAACAACTGGGTTCTTACTAACACTCGGCATTTTAATGCCAATGAGCGGGTTACTGCTACTAATGTTTACGACGAGGCAGCTGTTCGTAGCTTCTCTCATCAGTTTAATTTTAGGTACATTGATTGCAGCGCTCGCGTTTAGTTTTGAAATGTTAATGATCGGCCGAGTCTTACAGGCCGTTGGCATGGGCTTGTTGCTTCCACTCATGTTTAATACTGTTCTTGTAATCTATCCGCCTGAAAAGCGGGGGGCTGCCATGGGATTTGTTGGGCTTGTTATCATGTTTGCTCCAGCTACCGGACCGACCATAGGTGGTCTATTAATCCAATATTTAACATGGCATTACATCTTCTGGTTATCGCTACCACTTTTGGTTATAGGATTGTTAATAGGTCTAAAGTACTTGGAAAACGTTACGGATGTCACTAAGCCTAGAATCGATCTGCTATCTGTTTTATTGTCAACAATCGGTTTCGGAGGAGTTGTCTATGGCTTCAGTAAGGCGGGCGAAGGAGTTGAAGGTTGGAGCGGCATGATTGTTATCGTCGTTGGACTTATTGCTCTGGTGTTGTTCATACTAAGGCAGAACTTTATGCACGAACCGATGTTAAATCTGAGGGTTTTCAAGTATCCGATGTATGTTGTTGGGATGCTTCTAGTACTGTCATGTATGATGATTATTATGTCAAGCATGATTATTCTGCCGATGTTTCTGCAAACTGGTGCAGGATTATCTGTTTTCATCGCCGGCCTCATGCTTTTACCGGGCAGCGCGTTGAACGGTATCCTATCACCACTAGTGGGGCGTTTATTTGATAAGTATGGACCGAAATGGCTCGTTACTCCCGGCCTCATTCTCGTTACAGTGATGTTATGGTTCTTTACGACCCTATCCCCGGTTTCTTCAGTAACCTTTATCGTGGCTCTGCATATCGGCCTCATGGTGGGAGTAGCTATGATTTGGATGCCTGCTCAAACGAACGGACTAAATCAATTACCGCCGGAATTATACCCGCATGGTACGGCAGTCTTAAACACACTGCAGCAGGTTGCAGGCGCGATTGGTATAGCGATCGCAATCAGTATCCTTACTGGTGGGATGGAGAAATACTTGCATAGCTCCTCCGATCCTACACAGCTGACCGAAATAGCAAACGCGATGACGGCAGGATCACAAAGTGTGTTCTGGTTCACGATGCTCATTGCATTGATTGGCTTGATCTTAGCATTCTTCATTCGCCGGGTAGTCAACCACGAGGAGAGGTATTCAGCGCATTGATGCTGTTGTAAATAACAACAGGGTCACTTAGAAAATTAATATATAAGTTGACCCTGTGTATTTATCTTTTTCAGGTGTTTTACTTGTTATATACCCGATAACTGTAAAAGAAAAAAGTTCTTTTATAAATAGTTATTATTCTATTGATAAAAAGGAGTTATATTGAATGGTCAAAAATGAACTTAATAATGATCTGCAGTTATCCATCTTAGATTTTGTACATGTATATCCTGGTAGTAATCCCATTCAAAGTTTAAAAAATTCAACGGAAATGGTCCAACTAGCTGACAGATTAGGTTATAAGAGATACTGGTTCACGGAACATCATAGTACTCCTAGCCAAATGAGAACATCTCCGGATTTGTTAAGTCTACACGCAGCTTCACATACCAAAAATATACGTGTAGGTTCAGGAGGGATTATGTTACCTAACCATAGTCCATTGAAAGTGGTAGAAAACTTTACATTACTTGAAGCACTCTATCCTGGCAGGGTAGACCTTGGAATAGGAAGAGCATCGGGAACAGATGGATTAACTGCATTAGCCTTACAACGTTCACAAGAGTCAGTTACTGCAAATGACTTTCCAGAACAATTAAATCAATTACTCTCGTTTTTTTCACGAAATTTCCCAGCTCACCACCCTTTCAAGAAGATAATCGTTCCAGGGAATGAATCAATCGTACCCGATATGTATATGTTAGGTTCCAGCCAGGGCGGTGTACAGTTCGCTATAGATAAAGGACTTGGTTTTGTGTTTGCAGCCCACTTAGCACCGAGAGTAGCTATACCAATGCTTCGTTTCTATCGTGAAAATTTCAAGCCATCTATTTATATGAAAGAGCCACAGAGCATGTTAGCTATTGGAGTTATTACAGCAGAAACAGAGGAAGAGGCAAAATATTTTGCAGGGCCATTGGAATTAATGTGGGCAAGAATGGCAACGGGTTCACGCGATCTTTCATTTCCATCACTAGAGGAAGCCAGTAAGTATGTTTATACATTACAGGAAGAGGAAGCCCGTCAATATAATAAAGACCGTTTTGTTATTGGGAGTGTAGCCAATGTTGCTGAAAAGTTAAAACGATTGGCAAAAGAAGCTTTAGTAGATGAAATTATAATCGCTGATTTTTATCCTAGTCAAGAAAGCAGACTAAAAGGACATCAATTACTAGCAGAAGCATTTGATATAAATTTAAATAGCTATCAAGATTAGAACGAAAGAAGGTGAAATGAATGAAAGAAAAAAGACAACTTAAAATAGCCGGGACTATAGATGGGGTAGGCTGGAATTACATGGGCTGGCGCCACCCAGATATGCCAGCATATGCTAGTGAAAGCATTGATTACTATGTACAAAAAGCAAAAAGATTAGAAGAGGGAAAGTTTGACACCATCTTTTTAACTGACGTTAGCCATATTGGTCCAGGTATGCTTCCTCATTACCTTAGTATGTTTGAAGGTGTAAGTATTCTGTCTGCCTTAAGCATGGTGACGCATTCCATAGGACTTACTGCCACAATTGCAACTTCCTATGCGGATCCATTCACTGTTTCCCGTCAAATGGCTTCTCTTGACAAAATCAGTAATGGCCGAGCAGGATGGAATGCTGTCACTTCTAATCCAGGAGGACTAGCAAATTATAGTCGCACTCATCTTTCTAAAGCAGATTTGTATCCAATGAAAAAAGAGTTCTTAGAGATTGTCGAAGGTCTCTGGGACTCCTATGAGGATGACGCATTTATACGGGATAAAAAAAGCGGCGTATTCTTTGATCCACAAAAAATGCATGCTCTAAATTATAGAGGAAACTATTTTTCTGTGGATGGTCCTTTAAATATTAGTCGTTCCAGACAAGGAAGACCGGTTATTTTCCAAGCTGGAACTTCTTCAGATTTCATGAATATTGCCTCAAAGCATGCCGACGGTGTATTTCTCCCGGCTGATCATTTAGAAGATGCAAAAGCTTTTAGTCAAGAGTTAAAGAGAAGAGTGGAATTGGAAGGGCGTTCGTTTGATGATTTCCTACTTACGATTTCACATAATCCGATTGTAGGAAGAACAGAAAGAGAAGCTGAAGATAAATTTCAGGAACTGCAAGAGCTGATGCCGATTTACCGTATCCCAAAACCGAAAATTTTTGGTTCGGCAGAAAAGGTAGCAGATCAAATTCAACACTGGTACGAGGCAGGGGCGATGGATCTATTGCTGCTAAGACAGGAGCATCCTTCAGGGTTTGATGACTTTATTGATTTAGTCGTTCCTATCTTACAAGAAAGAGGAATCTTCCGTAAAGAATATGAATCAAACACTTTACGTGGAAATTTGGGTTTACCTTATCCAGAAAATAGATATTCTATCTAATTATACTTTGATTAAACAGAGGAGAGGTGTGACCAATGAAAATGGAGGACATTATCCTCACTTGTATAAAAGAACACCCAGGAATAAGTGCAAAGAAGATTGTTTCATGTTTCGATTCAAAAACAAACAATTTATTAGTAACGGAAGAAACGAATCCTCAAGCTTCTATTTTTAAACAATTAAGGACCCTGAAGAAAAAAGGGAATCTTCTTAACAGAGGTGATCGCTGGTACTTTATGAATCGAAATATTGGATAATTGGCATTTGATGGTTCTTTATTGGTTGTAATTGATTAACTATTTAGTATACTAAAAATATTTATATACTGAGCAACTTCAGTATTTGTGCCTGCCACTACCCGAAGTATGTCGACATCATCGACAAAATACGGTGGTGACAGGCACTTTTTGTGATCGTATAGAGAAGTCTCTATAAAAGAAATAATCTTAATCTTATTGGAAAAAATTGAATTGATTTTGAAGAAGAACTCATAAAAGAAACTCTTTTACTGCGCAGTACAACGATACTATTCAATAGAAAATGATATTCCACAATTGACGCGATTGCGGAAGACAGCCTAATTCCTCGGTAAAGATAAGGAGGATTAGGCTTTTTCACTTCAAAACCGTTGACGTCTTCTATTTAGTATAAATCTCTGCTCCAATAGTAGATGAGTTGATGGTTTCTTTCAATAGTTCTTCCTTCTTCCATAAGAATTGCTATATTCATATTGAACAAACCATGAGCATTTGGCTTCACAGTTCATAAATCATAATCACTTGGTACAATTTTCTCTTTAGTTTCAATAACTTTCATCCTCAAAAAACAATATCTACCTTCTGATTATCAATGGATAAATTATTGTAGGTTCATTTTTTACACAATCTTCTATCCAATCTTGTAAACCCGAAACAGAGAATACAGCTACCATATTAAGTTCATCATGGTGCTTTTCAAAAACATTTATGAGTTCATTCATATTTTGAATTTCGTTAGAATTATAAAGAACACTAAACGAATCGATAAAAATCACCTATTTTTCTTGGACCATCATTTCTTCTATTTCTATTTTCTTTGACTCTTTTTGAAAGATGAGACGAGGAGTAGTAGGCTGTGGTTTAGAAGAAGGTTGGCTGCGACTCTTTATGAATTACTAGATGAGAAGTTGATTGATGTGCAAGAACGTCAGCAGCAGATTAGCGAAAATCTGACTTTGGAGTATGAGGTGGGGGAGGAGAGGGCTACTCTTGTATGAGTGGTCTAATTTTATTTCGTCCCTATTTTAAAATTGAAAACAACTGAAACTAACCATATTAAATAGTATTTCACGTAACAATTTAATAATAACTATTTGCTACTAATGAGATGTTCAACTTATAAATGCTCTATATATATTCTTACATAATTCTTAAATTCCGAAGCAACAGGTGAAATAGATTTTTCTTTCTTTTGAATCCACCCATATTTAATATCAGTATGTTCAAAATTAATTAATGGAATTTGAATAATGTTTTCGTAATTACCTCCAGGAAAACTATTTAATTTAGATTTAGACATAATGGTTAATGCTAACCCCTCAGAAACAGCTTTTATTATAGTACTAACATTGTTAGAAAAAAATAAAATATTTAATTGGCCATACTCTTCTTGAAAGGCATTAATGAGGTGCTTCGTGTTGTCACCGTTAAATAGAGCAAGAGGTACATTAATGAGATCTTCCGGAATTATAAATTTTTTTGTTGCAAATTTAGAATTTTTACTAACACAGACACAAACTTCCGCTTCAAGTAATACTTCAAATTCAACCTTATCTAAATTTATCCATTCCTCATTATAAAGCGCAATTAAACCTATTTCTGCTTTATCATTAACAATGTCATTTATAACATCTGTAACATTCTTTTCGAATATTTCTGTTTTTAATTTAGGATAGTCGTTTTTAAAACTAATAAGTGGTTTTATTAGAGTAGTGGGTAAAAGAGAAGGTACAACAGATAGCCTCAAATAACTCACTATATCTATTCCAGCTTGCATCTGGGCCATTTCTTTTAGCTCATATATATGAGTAATAATCTTTTTTGCTTTGTTGATAAATTTTTGTCCGTCTTGAGTCGGATGGGCCCCCTTTTTAGTACGAGTAAATAAAATAACATTTAGCTCTTTTTCTAAACTTGTAATTGCTTGACTGATACCAGGCTGTGAAACATGAAGGTTTTTAGCTGCTTTAGATAAGCTCCCGCACTTAGCAACTTCGGTGATAAATTGTAATTGTTCAATATTCATTTACTTCCTCCTTTATATAAGTTCAGGTTATGAATTATATAATAAATAATTAATTTACTTCCATTGTACTTATGGATTAAACTTAAGTAAATATAAAAAATCAAAAAATTCTATGTTTTTTGTTAATTAGTAAGAAAAAGTTCCGTGATACGAAAAAGGAGGTGAACCATGTTATATCAATTTTCTATTTAACTTGGGAAGGGGTTTATTAAACTCTTTTTCTAATGTAATTATTGGATAGAGTATTGTGTGAGTTTGTGAAATACTTGGAGTTTACTTTGGTCGTAGAAAGTAAGAAAATTTCTGTCAGCAATTTTAACATTGGCCGTTAAATGTTAAACCCTACGTTACACTGATTTGTTTTGAAAACGTATACAATTTGAGGATGAACTTGAACTAATCTAGGTAGCTTTTTATATGAATTAATTAGAAAACAATGGACCTTACTCAGGAGGCTAATATTAGAAATAATGTTAGGAGGCTACGATCTATTAGATACAGAAATCTATTCTTTTCTTTAAATATTATAATTTTAAAATATTGAGAAGCCAATAGGAGGGGAGCTTAGCTACATAAGTAAAACAAAATTTCAGAAGTGCTATAGTACAAGTTTACTTTATTTATAGGATAGTTAATTCTTCTAAAAACAATTTGTTTAGGAGGTGAAAGTGTTGGGAATTCCATAATTTGTTTCTTGTTAGAGTGATAATATTTGTAAAACCTTACTTCGATAATAGGGAGGAATTTATTTTATGAAAAATAAACTGTTTTTAAGTCTACTGGGTTTTATATTTTTTATTATAGCTGGTTGTAGTAATTCAGAAATAACAGGTAATAGTTCTACAAATGATGAACAAAGTGGAGGGAATGAAGCAAAGGAAACTATAACATTAAAATTAGGACATCCTGCTCCACCTCAACATTCTTATGGTCTAGCAGCAACAGCTTTTGCAGAAGAAATTGAACAGGCATCCAATGGAAGATTAAAGATTGAAGTTTACGATTCTTCTCAACTAGGGGGTCAAAGAGAACTTACTGAACAAATTCAAGTAGGAACACTGGATATGGGAGTAATAGCAGCGGGAGTAGTTTCAAATTTTGTTGATGAATTATCTATTTTGGACCTTCCTTTTCTATTTACTGATTTAGATCATGTTTATCGTTCTTTAGATGGAGAAGTGGGTGAAGTACTAACTGAAAAAATAAACAATGCCGGTTTTGTAAATCTTGGAATTTGGGAGCTGGGATTTAAGGATTTAAGAAGCAGGAATACTCCAATCTATTCAGTAGAAGACATGAGAGGGCTAAAAGTTAGAATTCAAGAAAGTCCGATCCTTGTTGAAACGTATCGCAGTTTAAGTGCTGATCCAACACCTATGGATGCAGCTGAATTATATACTGGTCTTCAACAAGGAATTGTAGAAGCAACTGAGGGTCCCTATGGATCGTTTAGAGATTTAAATTTATATGAAGTTCAAGATTATTATAGTGAATTAAATATATCTTATGGTGCTGCTATCTTTTTAATGAATCCTAGGGTTTTAGATTCACTTGACCCCGACCTTCAAGAGTTGGTATTAGAATTATCAGCAAAACATACACAATTGCAAAGGCAAATCAATCAAGATGCAGAACAAAATGCTAAAGAATATGTTATGGAACATGGAATCATAGTGGTTGAATCAGATGAAATTGATGTTCAATCATTTAGAGATGCGACTCAACCAGTATATGAAAAATTGGGAGAGCAATATATTGATTTAATTGAAATTGTAAGAAATCTAGAATAAGTTTCAACCTTATTTTTTAATTTAGATTTAAAAAATCGGATAGATAGATGAAGAAAATACTTAGAATGTACAAGAAAGTAAGGTTCTCTCTTATTTTCTTGTACATTGAGAGGTGAAGAAGTATGGGAAAATGGAACATGCTTATTACTACTTTAAATCGTGTAACTGCAGGTATTACTATGACATTTCTTGTAGTTATGGTTTGTCTTATATCTTTACAAATTATTACTCGTTTGATCTTTAATACTTCATTTTTTTGGACAGATGAATTAGCCAGATATCTTATGATTTCTATTATTTTTTTAGGTGCATCGCTTGCTTTTCAATACGGAAGTCATATTAGCATAGATTTAATATTTAACCGAATTTCAAAGGGTTCACAAAAGATAATGCAAACAATTGTTGCATTATTATGTATTACTCTCTTAGTAGTACTTGTATATAAAGGTTTTGAATTAGTTAATATAACAATGGTTCAACGCTCCCCAGGATTACTTATACCTATGGGGTACATATATATGGTAATCCCGATAAGCGCTATTTTACAAATTTTAAATATTATAGACATTACAATAAATTTTTGGAAAACGGGAGAGTTACAAGAGGAGGGAGAGTAGGTCATTGATTATAATACTATTAATTATAATGATAGGATTATTTCTTATTAACGTACCAGTTGCTTTTGCTATTGCTTTAGGAACTATTATAACAGGGTTATTATTTTCGGATCTAAATCTACTAAGATTAGTACAAACAATGTTTTCTGCTCTAGACTCCTTTCCACTAATGGCTGTTCCGTTTTTTATATTAGCCGGGAAGCTAATGGAACATGGGGGTATATCTCAAAAAATAGTAGAATTCGCGAGTAGTTTAGTTGGTAATATAAGAGGGGGATTAGCACATGTTTCTATTATGGCATGTATGCTATTCGGTGCAATTTCCGGTTCTTCAGTTGCTACGATAATAGCAATAGGGGGAATTATGATACCGTATATGGTTAAACAGGGTTATGATAGAAATTTTGCATCAGCAGTTCAAGCAGCTGGTGGTACAACAGGCATGATTATACCTCCTAGTATTCCAATGGTATTAATTGGTGTTATAGCTGGAGTTTCTGTAGGAGATATGTTTATAGCTGGTATTATTCCAGGATTACTAATTGGATTTTCTTTAATGATAGTAGCTTATATAATGTCAAAGAAAAAGGGCTATGGAGATATTGTAATTAAATCTGATAAAAGTATTTTACAATCATTACGAGATGCTATTTGGGCACTACTAATGCCAGTAATTATATTAGGAGGGATATATGGAGGTATTTTTACTCCAACAGAAGCCTCGGTAGTTGCAGTTATTTATGGACTTTTGGTAGGAATTTTTATTTATAGGAAAATAAATTTCTCTGTATTTAAAAAAATACTACATTCAACAGTTCTTACCACATCTGCGATTGGAATAATAATTGCGACTGCATCTTATTTTGGGAAATTGATAACTCTTGAAAGAGTCCCGCATGATATCGCAGCAGCATTGGGAAATGCTAATCTTTCACCATTAGTAGTAATGCTTTTGATAAGTGCATTTTTACTAGTATTAGGAACTTTTCTGGATGCAGCTGCAGCTTTAATTATTGCGACTCCACTTTTACTACCAATTGCTGTAGGAATAGGAATGGATCCTGTTCACTTCGGTATAATAATGGTTGTTAATCTTTCTATCGGATTGCTGACTCCCCCATTAGGAGTAGGATTATTTGTTGCTTCTAAGATTGGAAAAGTAAAATATGAATCTATTTTAAAGCCAGTATTTCCTTTTATATTAATTTTAATTATCGATGTCATTATAATAACTTTGTTTCCTCAAATTAGTGTTGGTTTTGCAAATTTAATGAGAAATTAGTAGATTTAGTCACTGAATAACTTATTAGGGCTTCATCGTATTTTGCTGCAAATTACTACGTGTCTTGTTTGTCATTGGTCAAAAGAAAGATGAATTTGATGAACAAAGTTGAGAGGTACATCAAGTAGCTACGTTACAGGCAGCTTAAAATAGTCCGTCCACTGGACGTTAAGCTATTAAAAACAGTTGTAGGGTTGGTGGAGCCTTAACGGGAGGGCATTGACTTTTTGTGAAGAGGGCGATTGTTTTAAACATTCGCCACAGTTGAATATCTCACGATGCCCTTAACTCCACGTAAGCAATGCATTGAAATTTGTAAACTAAATCATGGAATACTTCACAAACATCAATTAATGCAGATTCAGAGTTTCTATATTTCTAAACTAATCTAGTTTGGGCGGATAGGCTGGATTCGCATTTGTAAAAAAATAGAAAATATTGAATTTTTATCAATTTGATAATAACTTTTAAATATTCGAATAAAAAAAACATAAATATTCATGAGAAAATTAAACTTTGTTGTGGGAGGAAATCGTGAGTAAAATTCTTAATAAAATAATACTTACTAAATACGGTAAATTAGAAGGCGTCGAACTAGAAAGAGGGATAGCCTGGAGAGGAATCCCATATGCTCGTCCACCTATTAACGAATTACGTTGGAAGTGTCCCCAACCACCTGTAGCGTGGACAGGTGTAAGAGATGCTACTCGTTTTTCTCCTCGAGCAATACAACTTCCAGCACCTGTAAGGAATTTTGTTCCTACTTTTACTGGAGATGATCCAACAAATCTAAGTGAAGACTGTCTTTATTTAAACGTATGTACACCAAAAGAATCTATGGAGAGCAAAAAATCCTTGAAACCTGTATTACTATGGTTTCATGGTGGGGGGTTCCACTATGGATCCGGACCAAATATGATTGGCGACGGTGAAATATTTGCTCAAAAAGGTATAGTCGTTGTTACATTTAATTATCGTTTGGGAGCATTTGGATTTTTAAACCTTAAAGATATTTTAGGTAAACAATACTCGTCTTCAGCAAATTGTGGAATATATGATCAAATTGCTGCCTTAAAATGGATAAATGAAAATATTGAAGATTTTGGTGGTGACCCAAATAATGTGACTATAGCTGGTGTTTCTGCAGGTGCAAAAAGTGTTATTAACTTGATTTCAAGCCCTTTAGCCAAAGGATTATTTACACGTGCGATATCACAAAGTGGTGGAGAGCATGTTATTGATATAGATGAAGGTGAGTTATTAACTAAAAAATTTATAAGTGTTTTAGAAGAAAAAGGAATTAATACTGAAAACTTGCTTGAAATATCACCACAGGATATTTTGCATGCACAACGTCAATTAGGTGAGGGTGTTAGAGCAACGTGGATATGGAGACCGACAATAGATGGAAATGTATTAACCCATCCACCAGTCAAAGCATTAAATAATGGTGCTGGAAAAGATATTCCTTTATTAATAGGATTCAATTGTAATGAGGCAATATCGTTTGATTTACCAGATCCTACTGCGACTGAACAGGTTTTCTCAATATTAGAGAGCATTTATGGTAAAGGAAGAGCAAGTGAAATAATTGAATTGTATGCTAAAAATCGACCGGGTGCCACTATGCGTAAAGTTCTTCAAGATATTATGACAGATGAACGCTATAGAATTCCTACAGTTAGGATTGCCGATGCTCAGTCTAAACATGCACAAGTATGGATGTATAGATTTGATGGTCCTACACCAGGATGGGATCCAACTAGTTATGGGGGACATGGGGCCGAATGTCCACTAGTATGGAATATTGGAATCAACAAAGAAGACTATGAGATAAGTAATTTTGCTAATCAAATTCAAGAAGCATGGGCTGCTTTTATCCATGGAGAAAAACCAAATTCACAAGGGTTACCTTTCTGGAACCAATATGAGTTAACTAAACGCTTAACGATGATTTTAGACGTAACTTCTAAAATCGAAAATGATCCTAATGGTCTAGAAAGGGAACTTTGGGAAGGGTTATATTGGAATTCTGGAACCTGGTGGTCTCTGTGAAATAATTACTATCGTGTAAGTCATAGTTTTAAACGGACAGCTATTGGTCTATAAGCGAATTAAAACAATACACATCACAATTATTATATGAGAAAGGGTTGTACAATCCTTTTAGTTTAATTATTAATAAATACCTGGGAGGCATAAATGGAATTTATTAAAGAATTAAAAACAATAATCACAGACAATCGAGTAACAACTAACGAGACGGTATTAAATCAACATAGTTTGGATGAATCGCATCATGAGCCATCTTTGCCTAGTGTTGTTGCTTATCCGCAGAATAGTGAAGAAGTAAGTAATATAGTAAAAATAGCTAATAAATACAAAGTACCCGTAACGCCTTTTGGTGTAGGTTCAAGTCTTGAAGGTCATGTAATACCTTATGATGGAGGAATAACAATAGATTTTTCGTTAATGAACAAAATACTAGAAGTCCGTGATAAAGATTTACTAGTGACTGTTCAACCAGGTGTTACAAGAACTCAGTTAAATAAAGAATTAAAAAAATATGGTTTATTTTTCTCGGTTGATCCTGGTGCTGATGCGACACTAGGAGGAATGGCTGCAACAAATGCAAGTGGCACAACCTCTGTTAAATACGGGATAATGCGAGATCAAGTAAGGGATTTAGAAGTAGTTTTAGCTGACGGGACAATAATCAAAACTGGTAATCTTGCAGAAAAATCTTCATCTGGATATCATTTAAACGCTCTTTTTGTGGGTTCAGAAGGGACATTAGGTATTTTTACTGAGTTAACTGTAAAAGTAATTGGTATACCTGAATACACGATGGATGCAAGAGCAGTTTTTCCATCGATTGAAAAAGCAGTCGACTCAGTTGTAAGTATATTACAGGCAGGGATTCCGATTGCTCGTTGTGAATTGGTTGATGATCGTTCAATGAGACAAGTCAATCAATTTAGTAAAACAGAGTATATAGAATCTCCAACTTTATTCCTGGAATTCCACGGAAATAAGCAAGGATTACTAGAAGATATTGAATTTACAAAAGCAATTGTGGATGAACATGGTTGTAAAGAAATTATATTTGTAAGTGATTCAATTGAATCTCATCAACTATGGGAAAGTCGACATAATTTAGCTTATGCGTTTATACATGGGTTTCCTGGAAGGAAAATGTATTTAACTGATGTTAGTGTCCCTATTTCGGAACTGAGTGGTGCAATAATGAACGCCCAAGAAGAGTTGTTAAAGTTTGGACTAGATGGAGCCATATTAGGTCATGTTGGTGATGGAAACTATCATACTCTGTTAATGATCGATAAGAGAAATCCAGAAGAAGTTAAAAAAGCAGAGGCGTTTAATGAAAGACTTGTTAAATATGCTCTATCCAGAGGAGGTACATGTACTGGAGAACATGGTGTAGGTATTGGTAAAAAGAAGTACCAAAAAATTGAACATGGTCATGCATATGAAATAATGACAGCTTTGAAAAAAACATTAGATCCTAAATGTATCCTTAATCCAAATAAAATAATTGATTCTTATTGAGTAATTAATATATTTTAAAAAATCACTAGTGTTATATTAATTGAATCAAAGTATAAAAAATATTAAAAATATTCAATAATTTATTATAGGTAAACAGAATAGAAGAGGTTACTGTTTTAGTGTAATGATATAAATCTGAAGTAAATGATGGAGGAGATAGTATGAAAGCACAACTTATTTATCCAGAAAAACCGGTTTTTGAAACGTATGAAGAAGAACGTGTCCATATTAAGCAACGTTTAGCAGGTGCATTTCGCATATTCTCAAAATGTGGCTTCGACAATGGTTTAGCAGGCCATATAACAGTAAGAGATCCAGAGTTTTCTGACTTGTTTTGGGTAAACACGTTTGGTCAGCACTTTAGTCAAATCAAGGCATCGGATTTAGTATTGGTTAACTTTAAAGGAGAAGTCATTGAAGGAAATAAAAATGGAATAGTGAATGGAGCAGCTCTCGCAATTCACTCTCAAATTCATGAAGCGTTACCACATGTAAAATCCGTAGCTCATACTCATTCAACACATGGAATGACTTGGTCTACATTAGGGAGAAAGCTAGATCCAATCTCACAAGATGCATGTGCTTTTTATAAGAGTCACGACGTTTACAAACAATACAATGGGGTTGTTTTAGATTATAGTGAAGGAAAGCAATTAGGTGAAATGCTTCAAAATAAAAGGGCAGTTATCTTGCAAAATCATGGTCTGTTAACTATTGGAGACACTGTTGATGAAGCTGCTTGGTGGTTTATAACAATGGAAAGGTGCTGCCAATCTCAATTAATGGCAGAAGCGGCAGGGACACCAAAGTTAATCAGCGAAGAGGTTGCAGAAGATACAGCACAAAAAATGGGCTCTTCACAAAACGGCTGGTTCAGTTTTCAACCGTTATGGGACCGCATTATTAAAGAACAACCAGATTTAGTAGAGTAGTATTGTCGTAAATCTACTAGAGGGCGAAAAATCACTTGATATGAACCCTAATAATTTGACCAAACGATATGTCATAGAAAAAGGGTTCGGGATTCAATTGAATTATGAAAGAAGAAGAAAAAAACCAAGTAAGAAGGTAAAATAAGATACATTCGAGATCGGGAAGATACTATGAAACGGCCCCAAATTAGTAGAACATATCTATGCTAAAGAGTGTGGAATAAATCTGTACAAAATATGACAGAATCATCAGTTCTTTGATCTAGACATAATAAAGACGTTTTTTTAGTGCAAAGGAGATTGAACTCAGAGAGACTGAAATGGAGGAGCTGAACCAAAATGAAACTTGCTTTTTTGTTTCCTGGTCAAGGAGCTCAAAAGCCAAATTTTCTAAATGAGTTGCCGCCAAGTTCTGTTTTAGAAGATGTAATGACAGAAGTAAATGAGACGTTAGATGAGAATATATACACCTTAGACACAGAAGAAGCGCTTTCTTCGACGAGGGCCGTACAACTAACGCTTTTGACGGCCGGGATTGCTACATATAGAGCATTTGAAGAAGTTGGTGTAACACCAGGTTTTGTCGCTGGTCATTCGATTGGTGCGTTCGGTGCAGCAGTGGCTGCTGGGGTTATTACTTTCAAGGATGCCGTTAAAATTGTTAATTTACGAGGACAATTAATGGAACAGCCATACCCCGAAGGGTATGGTATGGGGGTTGTCAACGGGATCGAAGCAAATAGAATACAAGCTCTAATAACAAAATATTACGATGAGAAGTACCCAATTTTTATGTCTAATCGAAATGCACCAAATCAAATTACAATTTCTGGAGCTTTGCCTGGTATACAAAAAGTATTAGATGATGTAAGTCTGAATGGTGCACGTTCTGCGGCATTGTTGAATGTCAGTACGCCGTCACATTGTCCACTTCTCTCATCAGTAACTGAAAGATTAAAAGAAGCGCTTAATGAAATCCCACTCTATCGTCCTTCGATCCCATATGCTGGGAACCGAAGGGCACGTCTTTTGAGTGATCCGGTCGACATTCGACTTGATCTAGCTGAAAGTGTTTCTGCTCCAGTTCAATGGCATGATGCTTCAACGGTTTTGTATGAAAAAGGAGTGAGGCTATTTATTGAAATGCCTCCGGGAAACGTACTTTCACGCTTGGCTACTAATGCCTTCCCTGAGGCTAGAGCTTTGTCTGTCACAGATAATGGTTTCGAAGACTGTCATTATGTAGTAAGTACAAAAAACTGGTAATGATGAAAGGGGTTATAACATGGAAGTATTGAAGAATAAAAAAAGATCCTGGACAACACGGCTTGATGCGAAGAGAAAACGTATAGAAAGCGTAAGTGAAATTGTAAAAGGAATGGTGATTCCGACAAATAGAATTGTCGAGGCTTTGGAAAAGTTAATTAGACCGGGAGATCGAGTTGTTATGGAAGGAAACAATCAAAAGCAGGCTTCGTTTCTTTCTGAAGCACTATCACAAACGAGCCCTGATACATTACATGATTTGCACATGATTATGTCTAGTATTTCGAGACCAGAGCACCTTGATCTATTTGAGAGAGGAATTGCAAAAAAAATAGATTTCGCCTATGCAGGACCACAAAGTCTGCGAATGGCACAAATGCTTGAAGACGGTAAACTAACGATGGGTGAGATACATACTTACATTGAATTATACGGCCGACTTTTTATCGACTTAATTCCTTCCGTTGCTTTGGTTGCTGCAGATAAAGCGGATAGCGATGGGAATTTATATACAGGGGCAAATACTGAAGAAACACCAACGTTAGTGGAAGCTGCAGCGTTTCGTGATGGCATTGTTATTGTTCAGGTAAATGAATTGACCGACGAATTGCCACGGGTAGATATTCCTGGATCATGGATTGACTTTGTGGTTGTAGCTAATGAGCCATATGAGCTCGAGCCACTTTTTACAAGAGATCCACGACATATTACAGACATTCAAATATTACAGGCAATGATGGTTATACGTGGGATTTATGAGAAACACGAAGTAAAATCATTAAACCATGGGATTGGTTACAACACCGCGGCGATCGAATTGTTACTTCCTACATACGGAGAGTCGCTTGGTTTGAAGGGGAAGATTTGTAATCACTGGGCCTTAAATCCACATCCGACACTAATCCCAGCGATTGAAAGTGGTTGGATCGATAGCATCCATTGTTTCGGGGGCGAAGTAGGGATGGAAAAGTATATAGCTGCACGTCGCGATGTATTCTTCACTGGTCGTGATGGAAGCTTGCGCTCAAATCGTACTCTTTCACAAATGGCTGGTCAATACGCGGTTGATTTGTTTATCGGTTCAACGTTACAAATGGACCAATATGGAAATTCTTCAACTGTTACGCGAGGGAGGTTAGCAGGGTACGGAGGTGCGCCAAATATGGGACATAATCCAGGTGGAAGACGTCATTCTACCCCAGCTTGGTTAAACATGATGACCTCAGATGATCCATTAGCTCGAGGGAAAAAGCTCGTTGTACAGGTTGTAGAAACGTTTCAAGTTGGAAATAAGCCAGTGCTTGTCGAGTCTCTTGATGCAGTTGATGTGAAAAAAGATACAGGACTTGCAACAGCTCCTGTCATGATTTATGGAGATGACGTCACACATGTAGTAACAGAAGAAGGGATTGCCTATTTGTATAAAGCAGACAGTATGGAAAAAAGAAGAGAGGCAATTTCAGCAATTGCTGGTGTTACATCAGTAGGACTTAATCATGATTCGAAAAAAACAGACCAATTGCGCCGAGAAGGTTTGATTGGATTTCCAGAAGATTTAAAGGTTCGTCGAACAGAGGCAAAGCGTTCACTTCTTGCTGCTAAAAGTGTTGAGGAACTTGTTGAATGGTCGGACGGACTCTATGAACCACCTGCAAAATTTAGAAGTTGGTAAGATTGAGGAGGAGTGAAATGAGTTATGAAAAACATACTTTTTGTTCAGATATAGCTGAAATAGCTGTTAATTCTTTAATCGAAGAAGTGGAACTAACACCGAAGCCTGGGTTAGTTGATCAAGCCAATACAGGTGCGCATAATGATCTAACAATTCAGTTAATGAGAAAGTCAGCAGAATCTCTAAGGGATACTTTTGAAGAAATCGCCTATACAAGTATTGATCAAAAGCCATCTCAGTATATAAGAGAGACAATTGCTAACATCGGTCGACGCGGAGAAAAAAAGATGTTTCACGAAACGAATGGTATAAATACTCACAAAGGCGCAATTTGGTCCATCGGTTTACTAGTTTCTGCTTACTCAATGGGGAAAGGATTGTACACTATAAAAGAAATAGTCTTCAAAGCTGGTGACATTGCCCGTTTTCCAGACCGCTTTTATGAAAATACCACGACAAACGGTGGACGAGTGATGGCGAAATATGGTGTCGGTGGAGCAAGGGGCGAAGCGGAACAAGGATTTCCTCATATCGTTAATTATTCTCTACCAATATTGAAACAGATGAGAGCTGATGGAATAGCTGAAAAGGAGGCACAACTTTATGCGCTTCTTTCATTGATTTCTCAGCTTGACGATACTTGTATTTTACATCGTGGAGGCGTACAAGCACTTTCCTATGCTAAAGAGCAAGCAAATACATTTTTGAAAGCTGGTCATCTTGGCAGACTGACAACTCTTGATAAGGAATTTACGAAACGAAATATTTCACCAGGAGGAAGTGCTGATCTTCTAGCAGTAACACTTTTTTTAGATAAGACACAAGCAGTAACAACGCTCAAGAGAAGCCATCGACAATATGAACATAACCATTAAGCGGAGGTGTTTTAATTGGAAAAAATTATATATACATTTCAAGCCACAAAAGCCATAAATAAGAGAGTGCATGTTGGGGTTGTTGGTTCAGGTGATTTAGAAATAATCATGGAGCCTAGTAACGATTTAAATACACAAGTCATGATTCGTACAGGAATCAATGGATTTAAAGAAACTTGGGAAGCCGTTCTTCAACGTTTTTTTGAGAAGCATGATGTTGCAGCACTTGTAAAAATTAATGATTTCGGAGCAACGCCAGGGGTGGTTACATTACGTCTTGAACAAGCCCTGGAGGTGAGTCGAAATGAGTAAAATATTAAAAAGTAGTTTTGTTGAATGCAATGGTCGTGAGCGAGTACAAAATTTATTGGATCGTGGAACATACCTAGAACTACTTGATCCGTTTACTGGGTTAGAATCTCCTCATTTAGAACCACAAGGGATTGTCCCACAAAGTGATGATGGTGTTATCGTTGCAAAAGGGACAATCCGCGGAAAACCGACAGTAATTATTTCGACTGAGGGAAAATTCCAGGGTGGGGGAATAGGTGAAATATCAGGTGCAAAAATTGCTGGTGCACTTGAACTTACGCTTAAAGATTGTGAGGAAGGGGTAAAAGTAACTCCAATCATACTCTATGATACAGGTGGTGTTAGATTACAAGAAGCTAATTATGGTTTACTAGCGATTGCTGAAATAAGTGCAGCTATTGTTGCGCTTCGCCGCTATGTTCCAGTGATTGCAGTTGTCCCAGGAAAAGTTGGAGCATTTGGCGGGATGTCAATTACGGTAGGTCTTTGTAGTTCAGTGATTATGACACGAGAAGGAAGGCTAGGATTAAATGGGCCGGAAGTAATTGAGCAGGAAGCAGGTATTCGTGAGTTTGATTCGAAAAATCGCATGCTTATTTGGGATACAATTGGCGGAAAACAGCGAACAGGTAGTGGGTTTGCTGATGAATTAATTGATGATGATCTAGAAGCTGTGAAAATAACCGTTTCTAAAATCATAGATAGTGGTATTACCTCGGTAAGAACAGAGCAAGTAAAGAGGTATGAAAGGTTTTTACAGTTAGTCGATTCAATAGAGCGGTTAGCACCAGAAAGGGTTAGAGACTTGTGGGAAGAATCAGAAACTGAATTGAATGACGATAACATTCAGCTAATTTATGAGAACTATAAAGCACTAGGTAGGGGCCAAACGTGGTTTGATTTATTACGAAATAACGCTATAGAAATAGGAGATATTCCATCAGTTCGTGTTGCTGACGGTTTCATTGGAGAAAAAAAAGTAAGGTTTGTTGCTGTTGTTCCAGACGTAAATAATCATTTTCCTCGGGCAAGTAAAGGAGAATTCGGCTTGCGAGAAGGTTGGTCAATTGCCAAACAAATCCGAGCAGCAATCGAGGAAGATCAAGGGCGAGAAAAACGCGCAATTGTGTCGATTGTCGATGTTCCCAGCCAGGCCTATGGTTATCATGAAGAACTACTTGGTATCCATCAGGCATGTGCAGCTGCAGTAGACGCTTATGCTTCAGCAAGGCTAGCTGGTCATCCTGTCATTTCATTTATTCCTGGTAATGCGATTTCAGGAGCATTTTTATCTCATGGGTTGCAAGCCAACCGCTTGATTGCTCTACGTGATCCCGGGGTTAATGTGCACGTTATGTCAAAACAATCAGCCGCACGTATTACACAAAGAAGTTTAGAAGAATTAGAAGTTGCATCTCAAAAAATACCAGCGATAGCTTATGATATTGAATCTTTTAATAAGCTTGGCGCACTGTACTCACTCGTAGAAGTTGTAAATGCAGATGCACCAGAGGAAAATGACCGTGATATCATCTATGCAGAAATTGAAAAGGCGATTTGCGATGTGAGTGTAAGCAATTGTAAAGATTTAAGTGTTCGACTATCATCAAAAAATGCAAAAAATGGTGGTCGAACAGGTTCAATTTTAGTTAGAGAGAAGTTGAGTGAACAATGGCATTAAGGCCCCATGATTTACTAGAAATCAATAATCATCTTGACTTATTTAGTTATACGGCAGTACCAGAATGGGTTGCCAAATCACTAAATGAAGCTCCTTTTGTCGTTGTTAGAAGAGCAAGTTCTCCTAAAGGGTTGGTTGCAGTTGGTGTAAGAGGGACAACGAGAAGTGAGAGGTTTGCAGCTTTTTTACCAATGAAACGTATTGTGAATCAAATTACACCAGAAAAACTAGCCAATGAAAGAAGCTGGAAAGGAATTGATAAAGACTTATTTGAAACCCTCGAGAGAGTAGCTCAAATAATGCAGCGCTATACCCTTTTCTGGGGACCAGTAGGAAGTAGTGGATTTGAGTTAGCAAGCGGAAAAGAAACAGTCACTAAAACAAGTGATATAGATATTATTATCCGCCCAGTTGAAAATTTATCGATCGACCTTGCTCAAAAACTAGAGAAGGAATTTTTTAAACTTCCGATACGTATTGATACACAAGTAGAGATATTAGAAGGTGCCTTTTTACTAAAAGAATATGCAACTTCAGAGGGAAAGTCTGTTCTTTTTCGAACCAATGAAGGACCTATCTTAAAGAAGCCATTTCAAGAAGAAGTAATTTCATAAAAGTAATAATAATCGACTAGAGTCACAAAGCTTTTCCTACAGCGACTTTAGTCTTTTTTTTGCTTGGCATAATCTTTATCTTGCAATCACAAAATTTAAATTATGAAACATTGTGACGCAAAGTAATTTTAGTCAGTTTTTGCTTACTAATTTGAAGTACTTTCTTGAATTTCCACTGACGCCCCATGCTTTTGAAGATAACGTTTAATCGTCTTTTTATGGCGGTTAGGAAGAATATCGATAGGCTCTCTGGTTATTCCATTCGCGATAATAAACTGATACTTTCCTTCTCGGGTATCACCTTTGTATTCATCTATTGCAATTACTTTCGGTAATTGATCCACCTTACGAATTTCTCCCTTAGCGATGTGATCAAACCGACGTATGGCGGTTGTAGGTGACGTTCCATATACATCTGCAGTTTCTTTAAATGTTTTTCCCTTAATTTCTTTAATTACAATAGCCTGATTCCATTCAATAGAGCTACGTTGAAAGCGCTCTACAAAGGGATTCTCCTCTGAAAATCGTTTTCCACAAGCACAAACATACCTTCTTCTTCTATAAAACAGTTGAGTATTTCTCTCAAACCACTTTAGATGTTTAATTCTTTTAATTCGATAGTCGTGGATACGGTTGGTTTGACCCCCACACTCTGGACAACTGTGAAGTTTCCGCTCCATTTCTACATCGATTCGAATAAATTCTCCCACTTCTTCAACCTTAGTTACCAGTACGTCTTTTAAACCTGGAATAGACATGTTAAAATTCATTTACACGCATCTCCACTCTTTACTTGTTTCTCGTCAATTCAAGTATAAAAGAACTGGTAGATTGCGTTTCTTTTTTTGCTTCTTGGGCTAGCCCAAGAAGCAAAAAAAGAAATACCCTCACTCAATTGTTTACGAACCCCAACAAATAGTATAGAGCCATTTTTCTTTCATTTTTACAGCAGCTCACACTGGAGCAAGGTTAGGTGAACTAAGAGCGTTAACTTGGAAGGATATCGATTTAGAAAAAAGAAAAATGTACATTACCAAGACGGCATGTGATGTGAAAGAGGAAGGTGTCATTATAAAGGGTGAGACGAAAAGTGGAAAAGACCGATCTGTGTTTATCGGAAAAAGCTTATTAGAGTTTCTAACTAAACATAAAGAAAAATGCGAAAAAACGAAAAAAGCACTAGGGAGTTCTTTTAACCCGCTAGAGCTTGTATTTACAAATTCAAAAGGAAATTTTATTGATACTCGTGATTTATCGAGAGCCTATAAAAAAGCGGTTAAGAAAGCAGGGTTACCTGATACTCGTTTTCATGATTTACGACACACACATGCAACGATTCTGTTACAAAATAATGTTCATCCCAAAATTGTGAGTGAACGACTAGGTCATAGTAAAGTTTCAGTTACGTTGGATTTGTATAGTCATGTACTACCATCACTTCAGGATGGTGCGGTATCCGTATTTGATGATGCTTTTAATAAGTAAAATAAAAATTGAGTGCTTCGGCACCTTTTCGGCATCTATAGGAAAAAATCGAACGCTCCAAATAGGCTTCATTAAAAAATGGTAACACTCAAACCCCTTGATATATAAGGGTTGGCGGGACTGTGTGGGAATCGAACCCACCAGAGACGGCACGCGCCTCCCTGAAGGTTTTGAAGACCTCGGCAAACACCAGTTACGCAGCCAGCCCCATATAATTGAACACCAAATTATTATAATCATCTTAGAATCAAAAATCAAGCAATAAAAATTAATTTTGTTGAATGTCACCTTTGTATAGTAAGCAAAATAAGGCAAAGACTATTTTGTAGAGGTGACTTTGGATGAATAAAGAAATGATGACAGCACTTGCGACGATTGGGATAGCTCAATTTATTAAAGTACCGTTACGAGTTAGAAAAACGAATAAATGGGACTGGCGTGCATTTTTAGAATCGGGTAGTATGCCTAGCTCTCATTCTGCCGGGGTGACTTCATTAGCAACGTATATTGCACATAAAAAAGGAGTGCCTACCGTCGATTTTGCACTAGCTGCCGTGTTTGGTTTGATCGTCATGTATGATGCACAAGGGATTCGAAGACAAGCAGGTGAATTGACAATGAAGGTGAATGAAATAGATGAGCAAGTTGAGCAGTTAGCGGGGGAGGATACAGGTGACTATCACGAAAAGGAAGAGAAGAAGCTTAAGGAAATGTTAGGACATCAGCCTGAAGAAGTATTAGCTGGTGCTTTATTAGGCCTGTTAACTGGAACAATAAGTTATATGATAAATGAAAAGTAATTTACTTAATAAGAAAATCCTGCTTGAGAGTAAATATTCAAGCAGGATTTTTATCAAAGTTTTATTTCTCATAAGGTAGTAGTACGTCAACGACAGTTCCTTTACCAACTTCACTTTCAATCGTAATTCGTCCATTATGGGCATGGACAATTTTAAATGTGACAGTCATCCCTAGTCCAGTTCCTTTTTCTTTCATCGTATAGAAAGGCTCTCCGATTTTAACTAGGCGTTCCTTGGGAATTCCACATCCTTTATCAGAAATTCGAATGAGAATGTGATTGTCTTCATTTTTAGATAATGCAATCGTGATCTCCTTACCGTCAGTAGATGCTTCAATCGCATTTTTTATAATGTTGATAAACACTTGTTTTAATTGGTTTTCTTCCCCATCAATTAAAGGGAGGTTGTTATCAGCTTCTAATTTGATATGGGCACCCATTAGAATGGCTTCCGTTTCCATAATTGATTTCACATTATGGAGTACATGAACAATATTTGTTTTTTTATAGGCTACTTTTTGAGGTTTTGCGATTAATAGTAGTTCATTTACAATTTGATTTATTCGTTCTAGTTCAGAATGCATTATAGAATAGTAAAAGTCCTTCTGTTCTATTGGATTTTCTCTCATCAGCTGAACGAAACCTTTGAGTGAGGTCAATGGATTACGAATTTCATGCGCAATTCCCGCAGCAAGTTGTCCGACGACTGAAAGTTTTTCATTTTTCATAAGTAATTCTTCTGCCTGTTTAATTTCTGTAACATCTCGGCCGATGACTAGTAAAGCATTTCGCTCATTGTTTGCATCGAATAGTGGTACTTTTACTACTTGGAAAATCCGTTCTTTATCTTCGATTTGAAGCCTTTCCTCATGATGCATAGGCTTTCCTAATTGCCATGCTTCTTCATCAGATTCCACACACTCTTTAAAGTGCTCTCTATATTCTGGATATAATTCACTTAACTCTGCATCTGACTTTCCAGAGTAATGGTCATCTTGTAGCTGATACAATGTGTGCCCGAATTCGTTTGTTTGAATCCAGCGACCTTGTCCATCCTTTAAAACAATAAAATCAGAAAGAGCGTTTATGAGAGCAGAGAGTCTTTGTCTACTTTCTTCTGCTCCTTCTAGCCGTTTCTTCTTTTTTAAGATTATCGCTAGAAACACCCCGGACAAGATAACAAAAAGGCCACCTTTTATGGTTTGCCATATTATCAATGTTTTATTAGTTAAATCTAGTAGAGCAAATAGTATATCGGTAGATACAATCCATGTAAATCCAATGAGTATATAAATTATAGGAACTTTATATGAGGATAATAGTTTCATAGTTCACCTCTGACACTTTTATCATATATGTTCGATAGTATATCACTTTTTTCTTATTGAAAGCATCATTTTTTTAATGTTGATATGAAAAGAGTGAGTTTACCTTGATATCTATAATTTACCACCTTATATTTTTGGAAATGGCAAAAAATTTTATTCCCACGATAACCTATTGTATGATGGACTATAGTAAAGATGGAATGGGAGAGATTATTATTAAACATTATCATTACACGGTTGGTATGGCTGGACATATTGACCACGGAAAAACGACATTAACAAAAGCTTTAACAAATATAGATACAGACAGACTAAAGGAAGAGAAGGAAAGACAAATTTCAATTGAACTAGGGTACGCTCCACTTTCTCTGACTGATAACCTCGATGTTTCAATAGTTGACGTTCCTGGACATGAACGATTCATCCGTCAAATGATAGCAGGTGTGGCAGGAATTGACTTAGTCATTCTAGTGATTGCTGCAGATGAAGGGGTCATGCCTCAAACGAAAGAGCACCTTGATATATTATCATTTTTAGAAATAAAGAAGGGCATTATTGTTCTTTCAAAAGTGGACAGGGTAGATGATGCTGAACTACTTGAGCTAGTAAAAGAAGATGTACTAGACCATGTTAAAGGTACGGTATTTGCTGATGCACCGATAATAGCAGTTGATAGTATTAGCAAGAGAGGCATTAACGAATTAAAAGAGCAATTAGTGACTGAGCTTACTGATTTACCTGTTCGTAGTCATCAAGGGCCATTTCGTTTACCGATCGATCAAGTATTCACTGTTCATGGCCAGGGGACTGTCGTGCGTGGAACTGTTTATGAAGGAACAGTGAATGAAGGGGATATGCTAGAAGTTCTACCACTCGGGGCGAAAGTGAGAGCCAGACAAATTCAGGTTCATCACGAGCAAATGCCAAAGGCTATAGGAGGCCAACGTGCTGCGGTTAATATTGGGGGCGTCTCAGCCTCTGAGGTAAAAAGAGGAGACGTATTAGTTGCTCCTAATACACACACAATTACTAATACAATTGATATTTCATTACAAGTTATTGATAAATTAAAGTATGAATTAAAACAACGAGCAAATATCAAAATACATACAGGTACTGCTGAAGTGTATGGAAAAATTGTGTTCTTTGATAGAAATAAAATTGATGGTGGAGAAAAGGTTCTCTGTCAATGTCGTTTAGATGAAGCGATTGTCGTTAAAAAAGGTGATCGTTTCATTCTTCGAAGACCTACGCCTACGGAAACAATAGGTGGTGGCTTTGTTATTGAACCTCAAGGGGAGCAGTACAAGTTCGGAGAAAATACGATTCAAATGTTGGAAAAGAAGTTAGTCGGAACACCAGAAGAAATCATTCTTGATTTGCTTCAAGTAAAAAAGAATATGACAGTAAAAGAGATTATCACCCAGTCTGGTATCAGTGAAGATGAAGTACAAGAAATACTACAGGAGTGTAAATTGAATAATCTTGTTATACAGCTTGCAAATCAAGAGTTTATTCGTAAGAGCTTTTTAGAGGATGTTCAGTCAATAATATCGGAAGAACTTTCGAGTTACCATGAAGATTTTCCTCTTAGAGAAGGGAAGAAGAAAGCAGAAATCGTACAAAGTCTTTTTTCCCAAGCTTCAATAAAGGTAATTGAACAAATAATAGATATTCTTTGTGATAGTAGAGTTTTAATGAAGCAAGGACCTTATCTCGCGTTACCTGATTTTCAAGCAGGTCCTCCTAAAAAGTGGGCTAAGCGGATTGAACATGTCGTGCTAAAAGTAAAGGATATGGGTCTTCAAGTATCTCCGTTGCTTGATGTCTTGGAAGAGAATCAAATTCCCAAAGGCCTTCATGAAGAGTTAAAGCATTATTTACTTCGAGAAAAAATACTATACGAATTTGACGAGAAGCTTGCAGTGCACAATGAACCATTACATCAAGCTGTAAATAAGTTGAAAGAAAAAACTGGTGAAGAATTTACACTTCAGAATGCAAAAGAAATTTTAGGGTTATCAAGAAAGTATTTAGTTTCATTATTAGAGCTCCTAGATAGCTTGAACTACACAACTAGAATTGAAAGTAGAAGGGTTTGGAAGAAATAATGGGAAACGTAACATTTTTTAGTCCTTACATCTATCAACCTCGTGGGAATTCAACAACAGCAAGACGTATTATAGGTGGACTTGAAAAGGATGGACTAGATGTAAAGAGTTTTGCCTATTGTGAAGAGGAATTACCAGAAGATAAAATTAGTGAGCTTAAGAACACTAAAATTTATCATATATTACACTTTCGTCGCTTTGCAGAATGGCAATTGGCTACGAATTTTCAATTAGACAAGCCCTATATTCTCACGTCTGGTGGAACAGATGTGAATCAAGATTTGTTTCAAGAAAGAGAGAAGGAGGTAATGAGGAATTTAGTAGAGAACGCATCAATGATTACTGTTTTCAATGAAGATGCAAAAGACAAGCTTCTTAGTGTGTATAACTTGCTAGCTAAACAGGTTGAGATTGTTTCTCAAAGTATTTGGTTCCCTGAAAATATACAGACAAATCGGAACCGATTACAAAATGGTTATCCTAAACTCCTTCTACCTGCTGGATTACGTGAGGTGAAAGATGTACTATATTTGATTCCAGCTATTGAAGAGCTGCAACAATCGATATTTCCTGAAATACAATTCACAATTATTGGTGCTCCTTTGGATGAGTATATAGAGGAACAGGTGAGGGAGGCGTATACTCGCTACCATTGGCTTGATTATATAGAGGATGTTCCCTTTGAAGAAATGCCTGCAATTTATGAACAAAGTGATATCGTTCTCAATACATCACTATCTGAAGGGCAGCCAATTGCTTTACTAGAAGCAATGTATTGTCATAAACCTGTTATGGCTAGGAAAATTGCTGGTAATGAAAGTTTAATTAAAGATAATGTTAATGGCTTTATATTTGACAATCTAGGTGAGTTTAAAAGAAAATTAGAAATGCTTGTTATTCGTGAGGATTTACGAGAAACATTTATAAAAAATGGATTAAACACTTTAACAAATAAACATGCCTTAGAAAAAGAAATAGCATCATATAAGAGGATTTATGCAAAGTGTTTACATCCATAAATAATAAAAAGGGGAATTGATATGAAAAAAATACTTGTATTTGTATTGGCAATGTTATTATTTGTAACTGCTTGTGGTAATGAAGACACAACAGATGAAGCAACTGAACCGCAAGACGATGTTGCAGTTGAACGTGAGGTGCTAGAAGTAGCAGTCATTCCGGCTCAATCAATAGGAGAAATGGAAACAGGCTTAAGGAAATTAGAAGAAACGTTAGCTGAGAAGCTTGATCGAGAAGTGAAAGTAGACCATTATCCTAACTATAATGCAGTTGTTGAGGCATTAAATTATGAACACATTGATTTAGCGTATTTAGGACCAGTAACGTATTTAGTGGCTCATGACCAAAGTGGGGCACAAGCAATCTTAACTCAAGAAATTGATGGTGAGCCGTTCTATTATTCATACATGATTACGCATGTAGATAACCCTTGGGATTCGTTAGATGAATTATTAGAAGATGTTTCTGAAATTGAATTTGCTTTTGGTAGTATTTCATCAACTTCTGGATCTGTTATTCCAAGCTATGAATTAATGCAGCGTGGAGTGTTTGAAGATGAGTATGAAAACGAATTTAAAACTGTGCGTTACACAGGTTCACATGATATTACTGCTCAACAAGTAGCGAGTAAGCAAGTGGGTGCGGGAGCAATTGATAGTGCCATTTTTAATGGATTAGTTAGAGAAGGCGCAATTAATGCAGATGATTATAAAATCATTTGGCAATCAGAGCAATTATATCAATATCCGTGGGCAGTCAGAGCGAGCATGACAGAAGAGGAAATTGCAGAAATTCAACAAGCTTTCATTAGTATTACAGACAAAGAAATCTTAGATATCTTTGGTGGAGCATCTGCATTTGTTGAAGCGGACCAAGCTCAATATGATTATATTTTAGAAGTAGCAAAAAAAACTGGCATGCTGAGATTGAATGAATAGAGGTTTTCTCGAATAGGGGCAGATTAGATGATTTGGTTTAAAAAGCGATATTTAGTATATCTTTTCTTAATTATTATTTTTACGTGGTGGAGCATGTATATGACCGGGTTTGATATTAGACGCTTTGCCCAGTTTGGTAATGCGATTGATATCGTAAAAAATCGTTTCTTTCCTGTCGAATGGTCATTATTCCCACGATTATTGAGAGAAAGCTTAGTGACATTGGCAATGGCTTTTCTTGGGACGTTTATTGCCTTACTTATCGCTTTACCAATAAGCTTTATGGCGGCTCGTAATACGAGTCGTCATCCCTTTTTCTTTGGTTTAACTAGGTCAAGTTTAAGCGGTCTCCGTTCAATACCAGAAATTGTTTTTGGTCTAATTTTAGTGGCGGCATTAGGGTTAGGTCCATTTCCAGCGGTATTGGCAATACTTTTACATAATATTGGTGTACTAGGTAAGCTATTATCCGAGTTAGTTGAGGCAGCAGATGAAGGACCACAAGAGGCGATGAAAGCTGTTGGTGCATCAAGATGGGTTGCTGTTGTTTTCTCAATTCTTCCTCAAATATGGCCTAATGTCCTCTCTCACTATTTTTATCGATTTGAAGTTGCGATTCGTACATCCCTTATATTAGGGTTTATCGGTGGTGGAGGTTTAGGACAGCAGTTATTTAATCATTTTAGTAGTTTATACTATCAAGCGGTTGCCCTAGACATCTTAATGATTATGGCATTGGTTATATTAGTTGACTTTATTGGCGGATTTGTAAGGAAACGAGTGATATAAGTGGAGCAATTGGAATGTTGGATATCAAAGGAAGCGGAGAGGAGGCGTTCTCTTGATACGTTTACAAGATGTATCTGTAAGGTATAAAGGGTCAAAGGAGGATGCCTTAAAGAAACTATCCCTTTCCTTTGAAAAAGGAGAATTTGTTTGTGTGCTAGGAAAAAGTGGGGCAGGTAAATCAACGTTCATTCGTTGTATTAATGGATTGCAAAGGCCTATTTCTGGAGATGTAGTTATTGATAAAACTTCCCTATCCTCATTAAAAGAAGGAAACCTTCGGAATGTGCGTCAAAATATAGGAATGATATTTCAACATTATCACTTAATCCCTAGGCTTTCTGTTTTGCATAATACGTTAACAGGTACTTTTGGTAAACGACCTCCCTGGAAGAATTTTCTGGGGATTTTCACTTCTGGTGAAAAGGAAAAGGCGTATGAGGCATTAAGGGCAGTAGAGTTAGAGGATTATCATCAACGACGGGTAGAGGCATTAAGTGGTGGCCAGAAACAACGGGTTGGAATTGCCAGGGCGCTAACGCAGGAGCCGCAAATCTTTTTAGGAGATGAGCCTGTTGCAAGTCTTGATCCAAGTACAGCGAGTAAGATATTTCAGCTGTTAAAAAAGATTCATGAAGAAAGAGAATTAGTAACGATCATCAACGTTCATGATGTACAGCTAGCAAAACGATATGCAACGAGAGTTATTGCCTTTAAGAATGGTACACTTGTATTTGATGGAAAGCCATCTGAACTTTCAGATGAAGTACTTGATGATATCTATACTGGTTATGAGGGATTTAAATGAACAAAGAACAGGTAGTAAGAGATACAATTCATTTTGTTAAGGAATTAATGAGTAAAGAGGGCAGTGGTCATGATTGGTACCATGTGGAGAGGGTTATGAAGCTTGCACAGACACTAGCTAATGAAGAAGGTGCTGATCCCTTTATTTGTACGATGACCTCTTTGTTACATGACGTAGCCGATGATAAAATCTGCAAGGATGTAGAAGCTGAAAAACAACGAATTCATGATTGGCTAACACAGCATCAGCTAATAAATGATGACCATTCGCATATTATCTCTATAATAGAGAACATGTCTTTTAGTAAAGGGACTACGCAATTGCCTACACTTGAGGGAAGGATCGTGCAAGATGCTGACAGACTTGATGCGATTGGGGCAATAGGAATTGCTCGTTGCTTTGTTTATTCAGGCTATAAAGGTCAATTAATATATGACCCTTCAATTAAAGTACGTACGGAAATGACAAAAGAGCAGTATCGAAATGAAGAAAGTACTGCAATTAATCATTTTTATGAAAAACTTCTTAAACTAAAAGAGTTAATGAATACGAATGCAGGCAAGAGGGTCGCTGAGGAAAGGCATTCTTTCATGGAGGCGTATCTTGAGCAGTTCGCTCTTGAATGGCAAGGGAAACGATAATCATTAAATTCGTTCATATATAGCCGTTACTACCGAGTGGCGGCTATTTATTGTTGTTTTTAAACCGGTCTGCAATAAATAGCAAAACAAGACCAAGACCGCTAATAATATAAATATAAGGTGTAATTGTCATCTGACTATTTATTATCGGGGCAGTTAAGATCATTAATAAGGAAATTATTTGTAAAACGAGTTTTTTACTCATCATGAACACTCCTACATAGACAAAAGTATGTCTCCTTTGGTCACTTAACCATCGGAGACATACTTTTTAGTTATTTTACGTAAATACATTTATCTTTTTTCTCAATAACTTCTCCGACGATTGTTGTATCAGAAGCACCTAGCTTGTGCATATCAGTCACATATTGTTCTGCTTCCGATTTGTCGATACTGATTAATAATCCTCCAGAAGTAATAGCGTCACATAGTATGCTTTGATACACTTCTGAAACAGTATCTCCGTATTCAATTACGTCTTTTAACCAGCGTTCGTTAGCTTTTGAGCCACCAGGGATAATACCTTGCTCAGCTAATTCAATCGTACCATCAAGAAGAGGGACATTATCTTTGAAAAAAACAAAACTTGCTTCACTTCCTCGAGCCATTTCGTACCCATGACCTAATAATCCAAAGCCTGTTACGTCTGTTACAGCTGTAGGATTGTATTTCTCAAGGGTTTCAGCCGCAACCTTGTTTAATGTTGCCATTGTTGTTGTAACAGCTTTTTCTTGCTCTTCTGTTACTGCTTCTCGTTTGATTCCAGTTGTTAAAATACCTACACCAATTGGTTTCGTTAAGACAAGAACATCTCCTGGTTTTGCACCGACGTTTTTGAAGATTCTATCGGGGTGAGCTATACCAGTCACAGATAGACCAAATTTAGGCTCTTGGTCATCGATTGAATGTCCACCAACGATAATTGCTCCAGATTCTTTTACCTTATCTGCTGCTCCACATAAGATGTCTGCTAACATTTTTTTCGGTAATTTAGTTATTGGGAAGCCAACGATATTCATCACTGTTTTTGGGACGCCACCCATTGCATAAACGTCACTTAGTGCGTTAGCTGCGGCAATTTGACCGAACATATATGGGTCATCTACTACAGGTGTAAAGTAATCGACAGTTTGTATAAGGGCAATATCATCTGTAATACGATAAGCTCCTGCATCATCTGATGTATCTAATCCAACCAATAGGTTAGGGTCATCTGTTTGAGGGGGTAAATGACACAAAACTTGTGCCAGGTCTTCAGGACCAATTTTGCATCCTCAGCCAGCTTTTGTTGACATTGCTGTTAATCTTATTTCTTCTCGCTTGTCCATTTGAGAGTGCACCTCCATAATTAATGTTTCATGTATAAAATGTAATATTTTGTGCAAATCTGTAGTGTACTCTTACTTATTGAATAGAGCAAAGGAGTTTGCCTCATTAGTATAAGCAATATGATTGCAAAGTTTCAAATGATAACCTAGAATGAATTTACAATAATCATCTTATTGGAAGATGAATAAAGCTTTGAAAGGGGTATCATTATGAGTTTTAAAATGTCTGTTGAATTTTGCATGATGTGAAACTATGCACCAAAAGCCGCAAGTTTTGCGGAAGAGCTATTTAACCATTTTCGTGGTGAGATTTCTCAACTTGACCTAGTAACAAGTAAGGGTGGTGCCTTTGAGGTTACTGTTAATGGTGAGAAGATTTATTCTAAGCTAGACACTGGTTCATTCCCTCTGACAGAGGATATTATAGAAAAAATGGAACGTATGAGAAGTTGAAACAGACGTTGTCACAATAGGGTAATCAACCTTTTTGAGGAGGTCACTAAAAAAAGTGAAAATTCACTTTTTCAGTGGCCTCTTTTTGAGACAGCCTTTCTTTGTAAAAAAGCTCTCCACGTTTTGAAGATAAGGAGAATTGTATGAAAGAATATTTAAGGAAGTTACCTCCAATTCATGAATTACAGCAAACAGAAGCTTTTAAACAATTGGCAACTGAGCTATCTACTGAAAAACTCACAGAATGGCTTCAAGAAGGAGTCGATTTGATTAGAAATCAACTCATAAAAGGGACTTGGCAAGGAGAATTGTCAGAAAAGGATTTACAAGACAGTGTCCTATCATACACAAAAACAAAAATGGAGCATTTTCAATCGTACAAGCTCGAGCGAATTATTAATGCTACCGGTACGATTCTACATACGAATTTAGGTCGAGCTAGGTTAAGTAAGAAGGCTGTCGAACAGGTCATTATGGCTGCTTCAAATTATTCTAATTTAGAGTACAACATATCTACTGGAAAAAGAGGCTCCCGTCATGATTTAATTGAGGAAGTTATTCAAGAGGTTACCGGAGCTGAGGCTGCGATGGTCGTTAATAATAATGCAGCTGCAGTATATTTAATTTTAAAAGCATTTGCTAAAGAAAAAGAAGTGATCGTATCAAGGGGGCAACTAGTAGAGATCGGTGGCTCGTTTCGAGTTTCATCAATTATGGAAGAGAGTGGAGCTTCATTAGTTGAGGTTGGGACAACAAATAAAACCCACTTAAAAGATTATAAAGAAGCTATCACGGAACATACTGCCATGATTATGAAAGTCCATACGAGTAATTTTAAAACGATTGGATTTACTGCCGAAGTATCGGTTGATGATTTAGCAGGTGTAATAAAAGAGGAAGAAAATGTAATTTTATATGAAGATTTAGGAAGTGGCGCTATCTATGATTTTCGCCAACATCACATCGGAGAGGAACCAACTGTAAAAGAGGTTCTCGATAAAGGTGTAGACATTGTTTCTTTTAGTGGGGACAAGTTATTAGGCGGACCTCAAGCTGGGATTATCGCTGGGAAAAAAGAACTTATCAATCAATTGAAAAAGCACCAGCTAGCAAGAGTATTACGAGTAGATAAAATGACATTAGCAGCCTTAGAAGCCACGATAAAACTATATGTAATTGGTGAAGACGCAATAAAAGGAATACCAACTGTAGCTTCGATATTAGACAATGTTCACGCAGTTAAAGAGAAAGCAAAGAGTTTCATCAATGGTATAACGAATAAAATATGGGATTTACACCTTGTAGAAGGCACTTCAAAAATTGGTGGAGGTACAATGCCAGACGTTGAAGTTCCGACATACCTTGTTCAAATTAAGCATGAAAACAAACATGCTCAAAAAACAGCTGATATACTAAGGTTAGGAAGCCCTTCAATTGTTTGTCGTCTAAAAGATGACGCAATCTTACTAGATTTTCGTACTATCCATCTAGATGAACTAGAGGAGTTAGTTAAGGTGTTTAATGATTTTCATTAATTGATACGAGTCAAGGGATGTTTGTAACCTTCACCTTGACTCGTATGGATAGTTACATTAAGAGGTTAACCTATTAGCTTTCGCCGCCTGTTTGGCTAACATGGTTGCCTTTTTTTACTTTTTTTGAGCCCTTCATTGGAGCTGGTTGTCCTGGGTTTTCTCCCTTTGGTGCATTTTTACGAATGTCTTTATAGGAATTGTGCTCTGCCATTGAAATCCCTCCTTCGAACATTATTATTTTATTATCTAATGAGGTCTATACACCTTTGTGAAAAATATGAAATTCCTTATAAAATATGAGTATTTAGTGGTTGTAAATGAATATTTTTTTGAGTCATACAGGAAACTAAACTGAACACTCACTAAAATTACATGGGGGGTTTAAGCATGCCGTATCATAAGGACAAACAGCAAGCTTTCCAAGCAGCACAACAGGCATTTGTACAAGCTCAGGAAGCTCGTGAAGAATTAGAGGTACACAGCGACAGTGGAGAATTTGGTACTCATGTTAAAAAGTTTGAGGAAGAAATTGAAGAGGCAGATCAAGTAATTTACAAAGCCTTACAAGTTGCATCTGAGCATCAGCGAGATGAACTTGAAAAGTATCAACAAAGACTAGTTGAGATGAGACAACAAAGCCACTAATTAAACCCTTCATCTAAGTGGGAAGTTTTTAGAGGAACCAAACAGTAAACAAAACACCCAAGGAATTCATTTCCTTGGGTGTTTTTCGTAGTAAAAAAATTACTGTCTTTTCTTTGTTTTCTTATTAAATTGACGTTGTTCTTCAGTTAGTGGCTCGTTCGCCATCTCCTGGTTAAATTGAGAGCGATAACCAGCTCCTTTACCTTGTCCTTTTGCTTGGTTCATTCCAGGGATAACATGATTAGAATGTTTTTTCGTCAAGTAAATCACCTCCATTTCTATAGCATTTGTAAAAAAATCGATTTAATTTCAAAAATCCATTTATTCTTTTAGTAAGTTCTGCTATTCTATAAAGGGAAAACCAAGCGAAATTAGTAGAACGCTTACTCTCTCGGAGTTTAGAGGGTAGAGGGAAGTGGCTGTTTTTTCATTTTTCGACTGTTATACAACAGAATGATTAGTAATCGAACGACCCCTTTTCTTTGCGAAATCTAATTTCAACACATTTCCAATACTACTTTTTCGACAATCTTGAAATTGTAGTATAAGATAAGATAGTATATTGAGGAGGGAATACATATGGCAAAAGATATTTTTAATGCACGTTCATCTTTTACAGTGAACGGAAAAACAATCAATTACTATAGTTTAAAAGCACTAGAAGACGCAGGTGTAGGTAATGTAACGAAGCTTCCTTATTCAGTTAAGGTACTTTTAGAATCTGTACTACGTCAACAAGACGGTTTTGTAATCAAACAAGAGCATGTTGAAAACTTAGCTAAATGGGGAACTTCAGAATTACAAAACATTGATGTTCCATTTAAACCATCGCGTGTAATCTTCCAGGACTTCACAGGTGTACCTTGTGTAGTTGACCTTGCTGCACTTCGTAAAGCAATGGCTGACCTTGGTGGAGACCCACAACAAATTAACCCTGAAATTCCAGTTGATCTAGTTATTGACCACTCTGTACAAGTTGATAAAGCAGGTACAGCGGATTCATTAGATTTCAACATGGATCTTGAGTTTGCTCGTAACGAAGAGCGTTATGAGTTCTTAAGCTGGGCTCAAAAAGCATTTGATAACTACCGTGCTGTTCCACCAGCAACAGGTATCGTTCACCAAGTTAACCTTGAGTACTTAGCTAACATCGTACTTACTGGTGAGAAAGATGGCGAAACAGTTGCATACCCAGATTCAGTATTTGGTACTGACTCACATACAACAATGATCAATGGTATTGGTGTACTTGGATGGGGTGTAGGTGGTATCGAAGCGGAAGCTGCTATGCTTGGACAACCTTCATACTTCCCAGTTCCAGAAGTTATCGGTGTTAAATTAACTGGTAGTCTTCCAAGTGGAACAACTGCAACAGATGTTGCGTTAAAAGTTACTCAAGTATTACGTGAAAAGAAAGTAGTAGGAAAATTCGTTGAATTCTTCGGTCCAGGACTTGCAGAAATGCCTTTAGCTGACCGTGCTACTATTTCAAATATGGCTCCAGAATATGGTGCGACATGTGGTTTCTTCCCTATTGATGAAGAAGCACTTAACTACATGCGCTTAACAGGTCGTACTGAAGAGCAAATTAATATCGTTGAAGAATACTGTAAAGCTAACAGCTTATTCTACGTTGCTGGTGAAACTCCAGACCCAGTATTTACAGATGTTGTTGAATTAGATCTTTCTGAAATTGAAGCTAACCTTTCTGGTCCTAAGCGTCCACAAGACCTTGTTCCACTTTCTAAAATGCAGGAATCTTTCCGTAATGCAGTAGTGGCTCCACAAGGAACTCAAGGTTTAGGTTTAAGCGAAGAAGAGTTCAACAAAGAAGTAAATGTGAAGCTTGCTAGCGGTAATGATACGACAATGAAAACAGGTGCTATCGCTATCGCGGCTATCACAAGCTGTACAAACACGTCTAACCCTTACGTTCTTGTAGGTGCTGGGCTTGTTGCGAAAAAAGCTGTTGAATTAGGTATGGAAGTACCTGAGTATGTTAAGACTTCACTTGCTCCTGGTTCAAAAGTAGTAACAGGTTACTTACGTGATTCTGGTCTACTTCCTTACTTAGAGAAAATGGGTTACAACATCGTTGGTTATGGTTGTACGACTTGTATCGGTAACTCAGGACCTTTAGCTGATGAAATCGAAAAAGCAATCGCTGAAAATGACTTAACAGTTACATCTGTACTTTCAGGTAACCGTAACTTTGAAGGTCGTATTCACCCATTAGTGAAAGCTAACTACTTAGCTTCACCTCCATTAGTTGTAGCTTACTCTTTAGCTGGAACTGTAGATATTGACTTAAGAAACGACCCAATCGGAAAAGATAAAGATGGTAAAGACGTATTCTTCAATGACATCTGGCCAACTGCTGAAGAAATTTCTGCTGTTGTTGAAAAATCTGTTACACCTGAATTATTCCGTAAAGAATATGAGAACGTATTTGATAGTAACCTACGTTGGAATGAGATCAACACTACTGACGATGCTCTTTACAAATGGGATGAGGATTCTACTTACATTGCTAATCCTCCATACTTCGAAGGACTTTCTGAAGAGCCAGGAGAAGTTAAACCTTTATCTGGATTACGTGTTATGGGTAAATTTGGTGATACAGTTACAACTGACCATATTTCTCCAGCAGGTTCATTCTCTAAAGAAACTCCAGCAGGTAAATACCTAGTTGGTAAAGGTGTTGAGCCTAAAGACTTCAACTCATACGGTTCTCGTCGTGGACACCACGAAGTAATGATGCGTGGTACGTTTGCTAACATCCGTATCCGTAACCAAGTTGCACCTGGTACAGAAGGTGGATTCACTACGTACTGGCCAACTGGCGAAATCATGCCAATCTATGATGCAGCAATGAAGTACAAAGAAGATGGTACTGGACTTGCGGTTCTAGCTGGTAAAGATTACGGTATGGGAAGTTCTCGTGACTGGGCTGCTAAAGGTACAAACCTTCTTGGCGTTAAGACAGTTATCGCAGAAAGCTATGAGCGTATTCACCGTTCTAACCTAGTATTAATGGGCGTTCTTCCTCTTCAATTTAAAGAGGGTGAAAGTGCTGAAACTCTAGGTCTATCTGGAGAAGAAACGTTCGAAGTAGCAGTAACAAACGATGTTCAACCTCGTGATATGGTTAAAGTTACTGCAACTGCTAAAGACGGCAAGAAAACAGAATTCGAAGTTCTAACTCGCTTTGATAGTGAAGTTGAAATCGAGTACTACCGTCATGGAGGAATCTTACCAATGATCCTTCGTAAGAAATTAAATGAAGCAAAAACAAAAGCATAATAACGCGCAATTAAAAGAAGTACCGGCATAGCTGGTACTTCTTTTTTGCGCGAATTATGAATTATGAGGTATGAATTATAAATTATAAGCCATAAATCCAAGCTAAAAACTAAGCACGCTTAGTTTTTAGCTTCCTTAATTCGTAACTCATAACCTATAACTCATAATTATTTCTTAATAATGTACGTTGCTCTATCGGTCTTTATCGTCATAAACTCTTTAGATGCTTCAAAAGAGAGTAGTTGTTTTAAAGGTAATTCGTAGCTGTGTAAAGGAAGACTCGATGTTCCGTTATGGTTTACAACAGTTCCTTTTCCTTTTAATTGAATTGTATATGGATCAACATAATCATCTTCATCCTCAACCTGTTCCGCAATTAATACCTCTTCAAGTGCAAGTTCATTATTGTCGGTATCATCACGTTCTTCCTTCTTAATTGAAATGTTGGACCCTTGCCAAGATTTTAGTTTACCAATGATTGATTCAATTTGATGGTTTGTATGTTCCGTCATTTTGCATCCCCCTTAGCCTCTAACCGTTAAATTCAATTTGTACAGTAGTAGGTTTTTCATAAAGCTAAAATTCAATACATTTTTTTCCGTTTCTTTTTATTAATATTTTTAGTTGTGTTAGCCAAACTATAATTGTTAAATCAAACTATACGGAAGGCGAGGTATGTCCTGATGGGTAGACAAAAAAAGGGAAACGCTAACGCTCAAAGAAATAATAATGCTAAAGCACAAGGGAAGAAGAATCACCAAGACGATACAGAATTTTCATACGCTGCAATAGAAGCAGAGAAAATGAACCGAAATAATCGTTCGTAATTGAAGGGGGGAACTTTCAAATGACTGTACAAACTCAAATGCAACAGGCAATTGCGTCTGCGCAAAGCGTTCAAGCTAGCTTATCACAGTTTTCATTAGAAACACAAAACCAACAGGCTCAACAACTTTTCCAACAACTTGCTGAGCAGCAGAAAGGGATTGTGACGCAACTAGAAGGAAGATATCAGCAAGTTCTACAAGAGGAACCGCAGTTCAATCAAAATCAATAAGTATCAATGGAACTATTTTAACCGGTTCTTCTGAGCTACTCGTTCTACTATGAAATCATCATAGTAGAACTTTTAAAATATGTAGCAACTTCTGTACATTACTTAGGGGGTGCCAAATGGGCTTATTTCGCCCTTTTGAGTCACCCCCATTTACATAGATGTTAATAGAAAGGGAGTAATACTGATGTTTGAGTTTTGGACTGGTGCAGAGGATTTTCCCCTCTATGGTTTTTTCATACGAGCAGTAATTGTATACCTATATATTTTTATTACAGTAAAAGTAATTGGCCAACGTTCGATGGGTACAATTGATCCTCTTGACTTTATTTTTGGAGTTATTATTGGTGATATTTTAGGTGAGCCGCTGCACACAGGCGATTTACCGTTAACTGGAGCGTTGATTTCTGCAACTGTGATTAGTACGTTACATTGGGGTTTATGTATTCTTGCGCTATATACCCCAAGATTCCGTCGTGTAATTGAGGATGAACCGATTGTTTTAATAGAGAAGGGTGAAATTTTAGAAAAGGAACTGAAGAAAGCTAAAATTACAACAGAGTCTTTAATGATGGATATGAGGTTAAAGGATGCTTCTGATTTAAATGAAGTCGATTATGCTGTATTAGAGATGAATGGTCAAATTAGTGTCATTAAAAAGAGTAAGAATCAATCACTTACTCCAAGTGACATGAAGATTCCAACACCTCCTAAGGGGTATCCTACAGTATTGATTCAAGATGGTCATATTATTGAAGCTAATCTCAATAAGGTAGGTACGTTAGAATGGCTACAAGAACAAGTAATGAAGCTAGGCTGTAGAAATGCAACAGAGGTTTTTCTGCTTACAATGGATGAAGGCGGACAAATGTATATAAGTAGAAAGTAACACTGGTATGGCAATACAGACTTTTCATAAAAATGTATAAAGTCACTCTTTTTTAGGCATAATGTTTAAAAATAAAAGGAGTGATTTTTTCATGAGAAGAGTCAGAAAATTAACATTTGAGGAACTAGTGAAAGAAAACAAAAAACAACTTATGAATGATAAGGAAGCTTTAGAGAGAATCGAAGTACGCTGGGAAGAAAGAAGAGCAGAAGGTCAATAATAAAAAAAGTTGTATGTAATATATAAGGCTGTTGGAAAAGTGAAAATAACACTTTTTCAACAGCCTTGTAATATAATACCTTCTTCAGTTACTGTCTACTGTGCATTGAATCCTGATGGCAGGAGATAATAATAGAAGGAAGGGGGAAGTCAAAATGGCTAAATCAAAGCATGCATTTGACAAATTTCGACCAAATCACTTAGGGACACAACCTAGAGCGTCTAATTCAAACAATGGTAAAAAGATGAATACAAAGGGGAACCAACAACCGGATTATGTTCCTCCAAAAGGATAATTTCCTACAGGTGTAGAAGATCAAGTAAGCAAGTCTTACTTGGTCTTTTTTTGTGTGACTTTTGAAACTATAAAATACTTCAATGTAGATAAGAGAAAGCATAGTCAACAAATTCAGATTTGCAGTTTTTGTTCTAGTTATTTTAATCGAAGTGCTCACTAAATTAACGTATGGAGGTAAGTGTGTGAAGAACTATCATTGTTGTGCAACATGTATTCATTTTGAAGTTTATAAAGAGAATAACAAAACGATTCGGTGTTGTAGTCGGTTAGGTTTTGAGACTAAACCTGACCATCAATTTCGATGCTGGGATCCGAAAGAAAAAGTAAAGCGACTCATGAAGAAAAATTGATAATAAAATAATGCTTTCTTGACTTTTTTCTCTTGTAATATTTTTGACCAAGCTCCATAATTATTCAAGTATGATAGAAAGTAAGGATGTGTTACTAATCAAAGATATAAATAATGCTCAACCAATTATTAAAATAAATCAGAAACTAATCTCGTCACTTTTTAAGCTATTCTTTGGTCTTTATATCTTTGTCTTATTATATGTGACCTTGTTAGCTTGGAATTACGGGGCTTCTTTAGGTCCTGAGGGGCCAGGTGGTAGAAACTATAATTTAACACCATTTAGAAGCATTTATCGAATATCAGTATATAGTAAAGATATTATGGATCCAATACGGATTTTACTAGGTAATATCGTCCTGTTTATCCCTTTTGGACTATTACTTCCTTTAGCGTTTAAGAAATTTGCCAAGTCATTTTTTATTATTATTTTTATGGGAATGTCAGTTTCGATTTTTATAGAAATATGTCAGTTTGTTTTTACGTATCGTGTATCTAATATTGATGATGTTATTTTGAATACGGTAGGAACAATGATTGGTGTAATTGTATTTAAAATAGTTCGAATTGTGAAAAGAAGAGTTATTTTCATGCATTCATAGAAAAATAGGTGAGGCCCACTGAAAAAGTAAACTTTCCCAGTGGGCCTTATATTTAATAAGGTGTTTTGATTTTTACTTTTGATAAGACCCTTTTTCTCCATAATTTATAACTGATATAAACGATTGCTAAGAATGTGCCGTAGAAAAGGATAATATATATTAGCTCTTTAGGGTTTGTGGCAATCGTACTTCCAACAGTTGCGAATAATATCATAGATGGTACTTTACCTAAAGAAGAAGCTATTGAATATGGAATAAAATGTACTCTGCTAAGGGCGGAATATACATTAACAAGAATTGATGGAATTACTGGAATTAGTCTTGTTGTAAAAATGGTAAGAAACGCATTTTTCTCAAATAGTATAGTAATTTTATTAAGGCCTTTATTTGAACTTAGAACTTTCATACCCCAATCTTGGTAGCCAAACCGTACAAACATGAACATTAGGATTGATGCAAGTGCTGAACCAATCCACGTGACGACAGCTCCAAGAACAGGACCATAAGCTGCACCGATAATACCACCGATAACGGGATAAGGTATGATTGGGAATAATGCTAAAAGTGTTGCTACAATTGAGGTAATTACAACTGAATCCTTTCCTGAATGTCTCATCCAAGAAAGAATAGACTCCCCATAAAAGTAGATAAGAATTGCTACTACTAGATACATAACCGCAATGCCTAATTTTTTCTTCATCTTTCTCTCCTATGCTGTAATGTACTTTATTGCTATAGTTTATCATGGCATTTAATTTAGCAACAGTGATTGATTGAAAAGAAATTGGAGTTTACTAGTTGCATTTTCATAACATTGTAATATATTATATACCATATAAGAAAACTTGGAATTAAGGTTGGTGTTTATATTGAAAAAGATCTTGTTTGCTTTACTATTATTTTTATTAATTTTTCCACACTTTGTATTAGGACATTCATATGTTGAGCGTTCGTTCCCGAGTGATGGTGAACTAATAACTGAACCTTTAAAAGAGATTGAACTGTATTTTGATGGTGGAATAGAAGAACACTCCCATATAACACTACTAAACGAGGATGGTAGTGAAATAGAGATTATAGACCAGATAGTGACTTCTCCTACCTTAACGGCACTAATAGCAACACCGCTAGAGAACGGTGCATATGTGATTGAATGGAATGCATTAGGAAGCGATGGGCATGCGACAGAAGGCAGCATTCTATTTTCTGTTAGTATCGAAGACGAAACTCAAGGAATTGAGGAACCTGCCACTGATGAAATACAGCAGACGGACGATGAGGTTCTTGTAGATGAGGAGATAGAATCTACTGAAGAAATTAATTCAAATGTAGATACTGATTCCACTAATACATTTACTATAGCTATCATTGGACTAATAGTTATTGGCCTTGTATTTCTTTTTGTACTAAGAAGGAAGAAATAAAAAATGGCTATTGTTAGCAATGTTCTATTATACGTAGCCTTCGCATTTCTTACTGGCTATGCACTATTGCAACTTGTTCCAACAAACGTTCGACCAGAGCTTACCTTCAAAAAGAAGTATGTCTATTATTTACTACTAATCATAATTGTTGCTGGCTTTTTACCTATTTTATCTATAAGTCAATTTATTTCTGTTCAATATGAAGCCTCTTTTATTAAGACTTTAGGAAATGTCATGTCTTCTTATAATATGGGGACGTCATGGTTGTTGATGGTGTTGCTAACAGCTTTTATAGCATTACTAGTAAAAATAGATATAGCTTATAGCCGATATATAGTATTTGTTATAGTGTTAGGTCTACATTTTGCTGCTGGTTGGGCGAGTCATGCAGTGTCATTACAGTCAATTCAAGGTTTGCTGGCAAATAGTCTTCATTTTATTGCTGTTACCGCATGGATAGGGACTGTACTTGTGATAGGTTTCTTCTCGAAGGAATTTTCCAACTGGAGAGGTTTTGTGAGATGGTTTTCACCGTTAGCCATTTTTGCAGTTGGTTTATTGTTTCTCTCAGGATTTTTATTAATGGGAATGATTGTTCCTGAATATGTGAATTCATGGGCGTTAACTTACGGACAATTATTACTTTTAAAGCATTTACTCATAATTCCAATCCTTGTATTTGGTTTCAGCCATGGATTTTTATTACGAAGAAAAATTGCAAAAGCAGAGTCCTTTTCGATTCGGTCTTTTAGGTTAGAGGGATTGATTGCAATTGTAATTTTTGTTGTAACAGCGATTATGACAGAAACAACTCCACCACACGAGGTAGCTCGAACACTTCAATTTGTTGAGCCGTCAGCATTATTTTTAAACTTTTATCATGGTCAAATTATTCCATTTCCTGGGCTTGGGATTGTTATAGGGCTACCATCAATATTATTCTTTATCTTTTCAATAGCACTAGTTACTATGTTGCTCATTTTCGTATTCAAACAGAAGCGATTATTTGTTGCTAGTATTGTTGCTGTAGCCTTTATTCTATCTACGTATATTGCCCTTATGGTAAGTGTTGTTCAAAATGACTCAAACGTAGATATGACATTATATTCAACTGTTGAAGAGGCAGTTGAGGCTGGTGTTGTTGAAGGCGAAAACCCTACTGTTTTACAAACAGTTACTCACCTTAATCAATATAAAGTAGTACTATATCATGTAAATAACGAACGATTAGTAACGGAGCTTCTTCATATAGAAGAAAACGGAGACGGTTATTACCGCTTACCGGAATCAATGTTAACAGTTGGGGGCGTACCAATCTCACAAGCTGAGCATAAAATCCGAACATTTTTAATTCGTGATGGCTATTGGTTGGATGATGACTATACCTATGCTTATGTCACGATAGGTTTTATTAATGAACCAGAACATGTATCTAATGTGCAAATTCATTACGAAGGACAGCTTGTTGAAACAGATATGGTTAACCAAAGCTTTATTAATATATCAAGTTCTAATGAGCAATGGGATGAAATGCACCCTATTGAATTCTTTAATGAACAAGGAGAAGACATTGGTGGCTACATGAGAGGCTTTATGGAAGAAGGAGCTTATTGTCATTAAAAATTGAGGGTAACTGAAAGGAGATAGGACTTTCGGTTACTTTTTTTTGCTCTGTATTAATTGTTAAAAATCTACCATTTAGGTGTTTTCTTTATTTCGTTTCTCAAAAAAATGGTACAATACTGTTGAATTGAAATCAGATAAGAATGAAGGGAACTATTCATGGATACGAAGAAATTATGGGTCATCTATCTAATGCTAGGTTTTGCAACTTCCATATGGGGAAGTGCATTTATTGCAGGGAAATTTGCTGTTGAAAGCTTTGAGCCTGCAACAGTAGCTTTTTTACGTTTCTTTGGAGCAGTAATACTCTTATTTCCTATTATGTGGGTCATGGATAAAGAGAAAATCAAGCCATCAATGAAGGATTGGGGTATGTTTGCATTGCTCGGCTTAACAGGAATCGCTATTTATAATATTTGTTTCTTTCTTGCCAGCAAGCATGCGCCAGTAATAAAAAGTTCGTTGTTTATTGCTACAAATCCCGTATTGATTGTTCTGTTTTCAGCTATGTTTTTAAAGGAAAGAATTACAAGAAATCATATAATTGGAATGATTGTAGCATTATTTGGGGTGGCTTTTATTATTACAGATGGACAGCTACTGTCAATTTTTGAAATTGGTTTTCAAGGAATTGATGTAATATTGCTTATGGCTGTTATTACTTGGGCTTTATATAGTGTTCTTGGTAAGGTAGTTTTAAAGAAATATAGTGCGATTGTTTCCACTACTTATGCAGTCGCATTTGGTACTGTTTTCTTGCTTCCTTTTGCTCTAGTGGAAACTTCTTGGAGTGATGTGCAATCAGCAAGTCTTGAAGCGTGGATTTCTATTGCGCATATGAGCATCTTTGTCACAGTTATTAGCTTTATTATCTATTATCATGGGATAAAGCAGGTTGGCGCAGCTAAGGCTTCTATTTTTATTAATGTCATGCCTGTATCTGCTGTGATTATGGCAACGATATTTTTAGGAGAGACGTTTACTATTGCACATGGAATTGGAGCAATTTTAGTATTAACTGGCGTTTATACAGGAATGTATGTAAAGAAAAGTAAAATTAACAAGATACATGAAAATAAATCTGCTTAATTGTGTAAGGTGTGGATCATGAATCATGAATAGAGATAAACAAATGAATATAGATACGATAAAAAATAAGATTATGAGCGAAGAGTGCCTAATAAGTGAAGCGGAATTAAAGCGTATGTTGCACTATCTAGAAGGTGAGGAACCACAGTCTGAAGGAAATAATTCCCTTTCTGATGTGACTTCTTCTGTCATGGGATTATTAGCAGAAGCAAGGCTTAAACGAGTTGGGTACGACCCCATTGGCAGCGAATTAATTGAAAAAGCTCTTACGATAGATCCTCGAAATTTAAAAGCAAATTTATACCTGATAAAGCAATCACTTGAGTATTTAAAAGCACACGTCTTAGATGAACCGTTTCCTCATTTGCGTGAAACGGACCATAGCGCAGCGAAGAGAACGGTAGCTGTCTCGTATTATGAATTAGGGCAGTTATTCTTTTCAAAACTTAGTGTTTTCAAAACTCATTTATCTAAAATTAAGCAAGCAGCGAAAACTAGTGATAATCAAAGTGAGCTTGAAAAGGCGCAACGGTTAGAAAGTGTACTAGAAGACATGGTTGATCCTCTTGAAGAAATTATTCGCTTAACAGAGGAGGCTGCTAGTAAAAAATCTGGAGTTTTTTATGCAGCAGGTCAAGTAAATCAAATACGTGCGAAACTTTCCGAGGTAAAGGAATTAAAAGATAAGTGGGACACGATTATTGAAGAGCATTCGGATAGCTCCGATTCGAGTAAGACAATGGAAGAATTAAATAAAATGATAGGTCTGATTCCTGTAAAAGAACGAGTTAAACGGTTGTATCGGTTTCTGCAATATCAAAAGCTCCGAGAAGAAAAGGGTTTTCATAGTGAGGATGAACAAAGTCTTCATATGATTATCACTGGGAACCCAGGAACAGGGAAAACGATGCTAGCAAGATTACTTGCTACTATTTATTACGAATTAGGAATTCTGCCGAGAAGAGAGGTTATCGAGGTAAATCGTTCACAGCTTGTTGGAGGTTTTATGGGTCAAACGGAAGAGAATACATTATCTATCATTAAAAATGCTGTCGGTGGCGTTTTATTTATTGATGAAGCATATAGCCTTAAACGTGATGGAGCTGCAGGCAATGATTATGGACAAACAGCAATTGATACGATTGTAGCTGCGATGACGAGTGGTGAATATGCAGGTAAGTTTGCGGTTGTGTTAGCGGGGTACCCAGAAGAGATGAGGCAATTTCTCTGGGCAAATCCCGGCTTACGAAGTCGTTTTCCGGATCATAATCATATTGAAATCCCTGACTATTCGATGGATGAATTAATTCAAATAGCTGAAAAAGTCGCATTAGATAATGATTATATTTTCTCAAGTGAAGCAATTGTTGAATTAAAAAAAAGAATTGAGAAAGAACAGGTTGATGAGTTATTTGGAAATGCAAGAACAGTGAAGAATATCGTTATGGATATCATTTTTAAAAAGGGTTCACATCACCCTTTAATATCAGAGCCTTCTATTGATGATTTAACTATTCTAGATAAAGTTCATGTTGTGGATGAAGGGATTAATCATATTGAATTTAACCCGTTGGAAGAATTAGAGAATTTAATTGGACTAACAGAAGTGAAACGGGAAGTAAAGTCATTAGCTGACTTTGTTCAAGTTCAGCAGTTAAGACGAGAGAATGACTTACCTGTTGCCCCTATACAGCTTCATTCAATTTTTACCGGTAATCCAGGGACAGGAAAAACAACGGTAGCAAAGTTGTATTCACAAGTACTTAAGGAAATCGGCTTATTGAAAAAAGGCCATCTTCTTGTCGTAGGACGATCAGATATAGTTGCGGGCTACGTTGGACAAACAGCTATAAAAACGAAAAAGAAAATAAGAGAAGCATTAGGTGGCGTTTTGTTTATTGATGAGGCGTACTCATTAGCAAGTGGTGGTAGTAATGACTTTGGGCATGAAGCAATTGATACAATTGTAGAAGAAATGACTAAGCATAATGAAAATCTTGTTGTTATTTTAGCGGGCTATCCATTGGAAATAGAACGGTTATTATTAAAGAACCCAGGACTTCGTTCAAGGTTTAAGAAGGATTTTGCGTTTCATGACTATACAGGTGAGGAATTACTTGAAATCATGAAAGGCTATGCAAAGAAACTAGGATATTCCATTGAGCAAGAAGCGTTTGAAAAGCTTGAGATCACATTGGCTCAAATAGACCTAAGTGGAAATGGACGGTTTGCAGTTGATTACGTAGATAGAAGTATTCAAGCACAGGCTAGAAGGATTGTTGCTGAAAATAGAGAATTAGATCAGGATGACCTAATTACTTTAACAGTGAAAGATTTTGAAATTGATTGAATTATGGGAGTTGGAAACAGATGAAAAAGGCAGTAGTAGATGTAGAAGTACGGTATGCTGAAACAGACCAAATGGGGGTTGTTCATCATTCGAGCTATGTCATATGGTGTGAGCTTGGACGTACAAGACTAATTAAGGAACTAGGGTTTAGTTATGCCCAGATGGAGAAGGAAGGGATTCTGTCTCCTGTATTGGAAATTAATTTACAATATAAGAAACCGACAGTATATGGTGAAACGGTTAAAGTTCATACGTGGATAGAATCGTATGATGGACTTAGAGTGATATATGGTTATGACATTGTTAATGAGGAAGGAAAGACATGTGTTACTGGTACTAGTACTCATGTATGTGTAAATAAAGAAAATTTTAAACCAATCTCAATTAGAAGACAATTACCTGAATGGCATGAAGTGTACGAAAAAGAGAAAAAGCAACTATAAAATATAAAGCAGTAGGTAATAAATTAATAAATAAGCCTAAGTTTTACAGACATATTCCCTATATATTATAAGCAAACTATTGCTTGTAAATATAAAGGAGGAATGAAAGAATGGCGAAACCTGATAACCGAAAAAATAATGTTGAGCGATTAAAACAAATGCGTGAGAACACGATTGAGAACATCGAAGCAGCAGAAGAAACAATGTCTCATGATATGTCGGATAAAGATAAACGAGATATCCAAGAAAAAAACGAACGTAGAAAAGATAGTATCCAAGCTTTTGAAGCTGAAATTAAAGATGAACAAGCTGACCGCGAGCGCGGAGAATATTAATACACAAAAGGACAAGGTTGTTCCCTTGTCCTTTTGTGTATTAATGATTAATGGTTAATAAAGAGCAATTAATATCATCATTACCCATTATCCATTAACAATTAACCATTAAAAAAACCTCTTCGTCAAAACAAGTGTGCCTTAGACAAAATTTGTTGGAGGAAAAAGAAAGTTTGTGAGGAATTCATTCAATAGAGCTGACAAATGATTAATAATAATGTATAAGTGAGGAGAATGATGCATGTTGATAGAAAAAATGAAGCAATCTTCTTCTAATAAAGAGGTAACTCATCGACGTTTAGGACTAATTGTGAAGCAAATGAAATCAGATGACCCAATGGTTCGTGACTATGCTTTAACTTCACTTGATGAAATGGTTGATGAAGAATTAAAAGGACAATTATCGAAGGACAATCAAATTGAAAAAAATGAGTTAGACTTTCAAGAACCTGAGTTAGTTACATCTCGTAAAGATTCAGATGTCCTTTTTAAAATTCGACTATTACAACGTGAGAAGGAAAAGGAACAGAAGAGGAAGAAGCCATTTCTTATCAATTGGGAGAGCTTTAACTTTGTTAAGGCATTCAAGGAAATGAGTAAAAATCGGAGGGAACAACTTTGATACAGCAAGAAGTTATTGAAGCATTACAGGTTAAACCTATTATCAACCCAAAGGACGAAATTCGTAGTAGGATTGAGTTTTTAAAGAAGTATTTAGTACATACTGGTGCAAAGGGCTATGTGTTAGGAATATCAGGTGGACAAGATTCTACACTAACTGGAAAGCTAACACAAATGGCGATAAATGAATTAAATGAAGAGTGTGGAGGAAAGAGCTATACGTTTTATGCTGTTCGTCTCCCCTATGGTGAACAGAAAGATGAGGTGGATGCACAGGATGCTATAAAGTTTATTAAAGCTGATAATACAGTAACAATCAATATTAAAGAAGCTGTAGACGCCTCTTATCAATCATTTTTACATGCTACAGGAGAAACCCTGTCTGATTTTAATAAAGGAAATACAAAAGCGAGAGAACGAATGAAGGCACAATATGATGTAGGTGCCCATTATCAGTGTTTAGTTGTAGGAACAGACCACGGGGCAGAAGCGATTACTGGCTTTTTCACAAAGCATGGTGACGGAGCGTGTGATGTTGCCCCAATTTACGGATTAAATAAACGACAGGGGAAAGCACTTCTCCAAGAGCTTGGCTGTCCAGAGCATTTATATTTAAAGGTGCCAACAGCTGACTTGGAAGATGATAAGCCTGGTCTTCCTGATGAGGTATCATTAGGGATAACGTATGATGAATTAGACGATTACTTAGAAGGTAAAAAGGTATCTAACGACATCCAAGAAAAAATTGAAAAACGATATCGTCAAACTGAACATAAGCGTCACTTACCAGTTACTGTTTATGATAAATGGTGGACATGTTAAAATATCGTTAACACAACCAAGGGTGAAAAATACTTTTGGTTGTTTTTGTATATTAATCAACTTTCTCTCATATTGTAGCTATGGAGTAAATATCGGGTGAGGGTGAAACGAAATGAATTGGAAGATTGGATTGTTAACTGGGTTGAATGCAATCTTGTTTATGCTGATTGGATATTGGTTGGGCAATAGTTATCCTTTAGGTGGTGAAGCTACATCTAATGAGGTTCATTCCAGTGGTAGTAAGAATACTCAATATGAAATTGGGGATGAAGTTGAAATTAATGGCTTATCGATTATGGTCCACGGTGTAAAGTATGAGGAACAGGAACAAGATGGTAACCAATTTGTTATTGTCGATGTAACTGTTGCTAATAATAAGCAACACATATATGAATTTACCCCTTATAAAATGGTTTTAATGGATCCAGATGGATACGGATATGATTATGATTCTAGAATTGAAACGAAAGGTATTCTTGGTGGCCAAATTGGTCCAGGAAGAAAAGTAAGAGGTGAATTAGGATTCTATGTCCCTACTTTTTCAGAATATGAATTTATTTATACTGATCATTTAAGAACGGGGCAAGTGGTCTGGAACTTGAAAGAGAATAAGAAAAGGTGGTAAATTGAGAGTACTAAAGTTGAAGTAGGAGTTGAGCTCTCATGGAACCTAAAAATAATAACGCAGATCTACATATGCATTCGACAGCATCAGATGGTGGCTATACTCCAAGTGAATTAATGAAAAAGTGTGCGGAAGTTGGTTTGGAGATTGTCGCTTTAACTGATCACGATACAATGGAAGGCATCGCTGAAGCTGTTGAAACAGGAAAGCAGCTTGGTTTAACTGTTATCCCTGGGATTGAATTTTCTACTAAATATGCTGGAAAGAGTGTTCATGTTCTTGGATATGGGTTAGAGCAAGGTAATGAGGAGTTACAGAAGCTACTAACAGAACAGCAAAACATGAGAAGAGAACGGTTAGATACAATTATTAAAAAGTTACATCTCGTTGGAATTAAAATCAATCCAGAGGATGTACTGGAATTTGTCGATGGTGGTAGTATAGGTAGACCACATGTTGCCAAGGCATTAGTAAAGCATGGCTATGTTAAAGATGTAGCGGAAGCCTTCGAAAAGTATCTTGCTGAAGGGAAGCCTTGCTACGTTGGGAAAGAAAAAGAGATGACTCCTGAGGAAGCAATTGGTTGGATACACGAATGTAAAGGAGTCGCTATTCTTGCTCACCCTGTGTATTATAACTTAGATGAAGCAATTGAAATTTGGGTTAAGGAATATCACCTTGATGGTGTAGAGGTTTTTCATAGAGACCATACAGACGAAGATAGGATTAAATATAATACAATTATAAATAATCTTGAGAACTCATCACAAATAAAACTATTAAAGACAGGGGGATCTGACTTCCATCATGAAGATTATGGAAGAGTAAAGGAACCGCTTGGAATTACAAGAGTGAGCAATAGGTTAGCGGAGGAATTGATAGAAGCAATAAAAGTAAGACGATAAGGAGTATAAGGATGTACAAAGAAGGCACTGAAAAAGTAGCAATTAGATGAATCAAGAAGCGGTAATGGCTTCCCGCATTACATTAAGGGGACTGAAAAAGTGTGGTTTTCACTTTTTCAGTCCCCTCTTGTCGAAACGGTAGAATTTTATCGTTTGGGACACCCCTAAAGTTATATCTGAATGTTACACGGTCTGAAAGTGCTTAGAATGAACTGGTTCATTTTAAATATTATACTACTTTAGTCATTTAGGTACCACGTTTATTATGAATTTCTTTGTTTTTAATATAAAACTTTTCTCATTTTATGATAAGATAGTAATGTGTACATAGTAGTGTAATAGATGTAAAGTGGAAGTGGTGAGAGAGTTTGAGAGTGATAGAAATATCGGAATATGATTTAGAAACAATGGAATTAGCAAAACCTGTTTACGATGCGAAAGGTAGAGTGTTACTCGGGGCAGGTAATCAAATTCATCCTAAATACTTGGAAAGATTAAAGGATTTAGGGATTACATACTTAATTGTTGATGATGCGGTATCAAAAGGAATTACATTAGATGAAATGATGGACATGCCTAAGTGGATTGACGTTATTAAAGAGCTAGAAACTGTTTTTGAAGCAGTAAAGCAGAAGCAAACATTCCTTGTACGTACGATTCAGCAAATTGCCATTAAATTAATTGAAGAAGTTAAGAAACGGAAGGCTATTTTACTCGTCCCTTCAACATCAGTATCAGATGATATGCAAGTGTATGCTCATAGCGTAAACATCACATTAATCGCGATACAAATTGGGAGATTTATGCAATATAATGAGATGCAGATACGGGATTTAGCTGTTGGCTGCTTGCTGCATGATATTGGTAAGGCCATAACAAATGACCGAACGGAGCATCCTGAAAAGGGCTTTGAGATTATTCGAAATGTCCGTGAAATCAGTTTATTATCGGCACATATTGCATATCAACATCATGAAAAACTATCAGGCGAAGGATTTCCGAGAAAAATAACTGGTGGCGATTTCTTAGAGTGTGCTCAAATCTGTGGAATTGCTAATCTTTATGAAACGATGATTTCTAATGAAGGTAAGACAGCGTATCAAGCTATGGAGGATATAATGGTCTTAACTGATAAAGATTATTCGCATAGTGTAATTAACGCTTTATTTAAGTCGGTACCATCATTCTTACCTGGCACAAAGGTAAGATTAAGTACAAAACAGGAAGCGATTGTGACTTGTATTGATACACATATCCATAGACCGACAGTTAGAATCAATGAGACAGAAGAAGAAATACGATTGGATTCCAATCCGACAATTTTGATCGAAGAAGAATTAGTTGGGACATTGTAATAAATAATCTAAAGGTGTACATATCGGGCAATAGCCCTGATATGTACACCTTTAATGTTTCAGCACACTACACGTAAGCCTGGTATTGTTATAATGATACACAATAGTGACTTCGTACGTTGCTTATAGTTTCAAGTTACTCGAAACCATAACGCCTTCTAATGCTTGTGTAGCTAGATGGTCAGCTGCTTTGTTTTCTTTTCTCGAAACAGCCTCATATGTAGGAATGAGACCTAATTGTTTTACTTTCTCCTCAATACGGTCTAACCAACGATTAAGTTCCTCCTCATAGCAAGGCCATTCTCCGTTTAACTGATTAATCACAACGAGAGAGTCTCCTTTAAATGTAACTGGGATGTGATGTGCTCCTAGCTCCTCAAGACTGAGTAGGAGGTTCCAAAGTGCTGCATACTCTGCCTCGTTATTAGAATTCAATTGTTCTAAGCGTTGGTTCTTTCGAAGACGGAAGGATTCACCACTTTGGTCATAATGAATAATGAAGCCAACACCTGCTTCTTTATCGGTAACATTATATCCACCATCAAAACTAGCAACAATATTATGTGGCTCTGTTTCAATTGATTTAATGTATTTCTCAAGGTCCTTCTTTAACCACTCACTTCCTTGCTCATCAACGAAGACTAATTCCTTTACACGTCCTGTCTTTTCAATATCCTCTGCAAAAAATAGAATTTCTTGGATTTCTTGAAAGTCTGAAGTAAAAGCTAACGATCGCTTTCCTTTTGTTGTTTTATATTGCCATTCAATACGAACTTTCATAAGCCACCTCTTTCCTAAGAATTTGTTAAAAGAAAGACAGAAAGTGATCTTTTGAACAAATTTAATAAAATAGTATTAAATAATTGCGAATATTTAATTTTCATGATATTTTATTATATTAAATGGGTAAAGTTCTTTCGTGCTTGCATCATTACTTAAATCGTTTAGTGATAATTCTGCTAATAATCTTCATTGCTTGCTTGGCAATGATTACTTTAAGAGTTCGACGGACTATTGTACCAATCATTTTTAATCATCCTTTCTTTACTTGTCTTTATTTTATACGATTGTAGTAGTAACATTCAAACGAACAAAGCAATAGTAAGAATTTTGTGCTACTATGCTATATATAGAGATTGAAAGTAAGAAAGAGGGATTAGCATGGATACACTCATTGAGTTATTCACAAATCATTGGATTACAATCATTGTAGCGATTGTTGTTATTGTTATTCTTGTTAAGCTGTTGAAGCTTGCATTACGTCTCGTTATTTTAGCGGCAATTGTTATTGGATTAGTCGTCCTTTTTACAGATTTCACTTTACCTACATCGATGGAAGAGATTAAAGAGATGTCTACAGATGTAAAAGATCAAATTACAACAACTGCTCAACAAGAGACAGTGAAACTAATGGTGAATCAAATAGATGGTGCAGATTATCTTAAAGAAGACAATGGTGATTATACGATTACGTATCAGGGGATGGTTGCCAAAGGAAACGAAGCTAGTGAAGATGTGACTGTTTATATAAATGGGGAAGCTCATACAATGAGAAAATCAGAAGCGATTCAGTGGATACGTACCTATTTACAAGAGTAATTTAGAGGTTGTGATTGAATTACCTCTATAAAGAATATGGGAGTAAAGGAGTTTCAGAAATGCCAATTAAAGTACCAGATAACTTACCAGCACAGGAAATTTTATCGAGGGAAAATATCTTTGTAATGGATGATAGTAGAGCCTACTCACAGGATATTCGTCCTTTAAAGATTGTCATTTTAAACCTCATGCCATTAAAAGAAACGACAGAAACTCAATTACTTCGTATGCTTGGAAACTCACCACTACAGGTAGAGGTGTCACTTTTATATACTGACACTCATAAGTCAAAAAATACGTCGGAACAGCATCTTTCTTCTTTTTATAAGACGATTGATGAAATCAAATCAAAACGTTTTGATGGCATGATAATTACAGGTGCTCCAATCGAAAAGCTTCAATTTGAAGATGTCGATTATTGGGATGAACTTAAGATGATTATGGACTGGAGTAGTTCAAATGTTACATCTACTCTACATATATGCTGGGGTGCACAAGCAGGAATGTATCATCATTATGGAGTTCCTAAGTATGAATTAGAAAAGAAAAAGTTTGGAGTCTTCCAACATACAGTAAATAAATCGAATGTTAAGCTTTTAAGAGGTTTTGATGATGTATTCTTAGCGCCACATTCTCGTCATACCGATGTGAGAAGAGAAGATATTGAACAAATTCCTGACCTTGAAATACTAAGTGAATCAGAGGATGCTGGAGTGTATCTCGTTGCATCAAAAAATGGCCGTCAAATTTTTGTGACAGGTCATTCAGAATATGATTGCTGTACATTGCAGGAAGAATATGAACGTGATGTAAAACGAGGTGTGGACATTGATTTACCAGAGAACTACTTCCCTGACAACGACCCAACAAAACAACCTTTTTTACAATGGCGTGCCCATTCTAATCTGCTATTTTCAAATTGGTTAAACTATTATGTATATCAAGAAACTCCGTATGATTTAAATTTAGGAGCAGGAATCTAAAAAAGCTGTACTGAGAGGTTTGTCGACCTTTCAGTACAGCTTTTCTTATTTTAAGGAAACTTGAGAAGTCTAATTTGGTAAAGACGCTTTAGGCATTTTTCTTTATTAGCGTCAGGTTAGGGACTTTTTCAATGTGATAATCTTGTTCGATTAACCATTCTTCAAAATAATCAACGAATTGAGCTTCCCACTGAGTTCCCTTTCCGTCCTTAAGGATTTGTAAGGCTCTTATTGGGCTCATCCCTTTTCTATATGGTCTATCTGACGTCATTGCATCAAAGGCATCAGCAACAGCGATTAGACGTCCGATTAAAGGAATGTCGTCTCCAGATAATTTGTCAGGGTACCCTTTACCATCAATGCGTTCATGATGTGAACGAACCCCTGCCATAAATGGCTCCATCAGCTCTGAGGGCTGTATTTGTTTAAGTATCTCTTCACCTAATACAGGGTGACGTTTGATTTCTGCAAATTCCTGCTCTGTTAATTTACCATCTTTTAAAAGGACAGAGTCTGGTATTCCAATTTTACCTATATCATGTAGAAGAGCTGTTTTGCGAAGTAGCATTAACTCTGTTTGTGTTAATTTTGCACGTCTTCCAATTTCGACTGAATAGTTGGCCACTCTTATTGAGTGCCCAGCAGTATAATGGTCTCTAGCATCAAGCGCTGCAGACATCGTAGTGAAAAAACTTTCATGCATTTGAGCATTCATCGTTTCACGTTCTTTAAGCCCTCTAACCATATGATTAAACCCTGATATTAGTTCGGAAAATTCATCTGAGTATAAATCCGTTGCCTTTGTATCAAATTTCCCTTCCTCCACATCTTTCATTTTCGCTCGAAGATGTTGAATTGGTTTCATAACAATCGAAAACAGTAACCATGCTCCGTATAAAGATAAACAAATACCGAGTAATAAAATAATTCCTGACCACGTCCAATAATCATCGATTGATACTGTTGTATTAGAAGAAAGTCGGATTTGTGTTGCTAAGCTAAATAATAGTAAAGGAAGAGCTCCTATTAACAAGGCACTTAATTGAAATTTTGTTTTGATTGACACAAGGACAATACCCTCGATTGACAATTCTTCTTGATACAGTGTTTTTGCTTTCTTTCGTAATGTTTCTAAAACAGGTCCAATTACAAATGTCGTTTGGAAGTATTCAATCATTGCATGAATACCTGAGATTAGAATTGCACCAATTAAGCCATACAAAATAAACTCAAATGGAAGATAAAGGATATCGTATATTATTAAAATTGCAGTTATAAAAGTAGCAGGAAGTGCCATTCCCCATAGATGTGGTCCTAATATTCTTATTCCAGTTAACATAGGGAAGCGATGTGTTTGTAAATAGGCTAGTTTTAACTCCTTTATAGTAGGCTGGTCACTTGTTAGAGCCTTCATAATGGGTTTTATTTGCTGCTTGAACAGTAAGAATTCAGATATAAGCATGATTATGATTGAGACAGCAATTACTTGGGCGATTATGAATAGATCTCTACTTGACATTTCTAGCGTAGTAAAAAGAATTACACTACCTACACCCATACCAGATATGAGTGATCCAATTACATAATGACGAGCTAATGTTTTTATAAAACTTCTATAGGTAGTCATATCTTAGCCAACTTTCTTGCATATGTCATTTGTGCGATTGTCACGTTTTTGTTATTTTTGCATAAATTTAGATTAGGTTATAGTCTATTTTACTTGTTAAATGTAGTATCGCACAATAAAGATTATCAAAAATTTAATAAAATTCGCAGTTTCAAAGTCTTTAAAAGGAAAATTAGCACATTTTCTTGTAGGTACTTATCCTGTATCTATGATCCAAACGTTAAATTATAGAAGTATACAGGATAAAATATTCTTTACTGGAGGCTGTTATGAAAAGAGAGCGTCATATTTATATTAGTGGGCATACTCAAGTTGGCTTTTTCTCAGTTTTACCAGAGTTATCAAAAGAACTTGAAGTGCTCTACGTTATAAAAGGTTTATCAAAAAAGAAAACAGATAAGTTTTTAAAACGAATTGCTCTAGAATATTCAAGCTATGATCTGTCAATCGATTATTTTCATAGTCCGAGTCAAAATGAGTATATTGAAGGTATTAGGGTAAATGAACATAATATTGCTATGGTTGAGTATGAGTTGGCCAAAAAGTTAGAAAAGGAGCTTTTAGAACAACGAACAGTAATCGTAAATCTAGAGAAAGTGTTAGAACCAGCTGTACTGAAGGAAAACCAAAAAACTGTTGTATTACTACAAAAAGAACGTAATTTTCAAGTTGAATCAGCGTACAACCTATTTGCTGAAGCAAAAGGATTTCATCAAAAGAAAGAGGACATTTATCTACAATGGATGGACTTTAAAAAGGCAGATGCGGTTTGTGATAAATTAATAGAAACTCTCTTTTGTAATTCAAAGGAAAATGAAACCCAGGGTAATATGGAGGAGATTTTCTTTGGTGCAGCGACACCAAATGGTGCAGTCCACTTTATTGAAGAGCTAACAGCAGGCTTACAAAAACGTTATATTATTAAAGGTCGTTCCGGTAGTGGGAAATCTACACTTATGAGAAAAGTAGGGGACGTTGCTCAAAACAGAGGAATGGATATTACCTACTTCTTGTGTGGATTTGATCCAAGTAGTGTAGATATGCTAATAATTGAAGAGTTAGGAATTGCAATCATTGATGGTACATCTCCTCATGTGATTGATCCTACCCGTGAAACCGATGAGGTTATTGATATGTTTGAACATTGCATCGACCCTGCTGTTGAAGAAGATGAACAACGTTTAGCGGAAATTAGAGAGGTTGAAGAAGAGTATCGTTCGAGAATGAAGAAAGGTACAAAGCATTTACAAAAGGCTGATGAAATTCAAAAAGTAATTGATGAATACTATGATAATGCCGTTGATGAAAAACTATTAGCGAAAATGGAAAGAGAAGCATTAAAGAAAGTGATCATAACATTAGATTAGATGCTAGAAATAGGGGCTGTTTACCATGTTGGTTCTTTGAATGAGGGAACTAACATGATTGGGCAGCCTCATCATGTAAATAAAAAGGAACTTATAAGGTCATAGTATAATTAGTATGACTTTTCATAGGACACTATACTTATTTTAACAAAAAGTAAGCATCTTCATTTCCACTATTTAAATCATTTTGTTACGATAGATAGGAGGTGATTTTTATGAAGAAGATAGATGCTCGTTCTTTAACTAGAGCTGAAAATTATAAACTGTTAATAGGAAGTGTTGTACCAAGGCCAATTGCATTTGTTACATCCCAAAATAGGGACGGGATTATAAATGGTGCCCCATTCAGCTTTTTTAACATCGTCACAGCTGAACCGCCTTTGATTAGCATATCAGTCGGAAGAAAACCAACAGGTGAAAAGAAGGATACATCCGCAAATATTGATGAGCTAAAAGAATTTGTCGTACATATCGTAGATGAAACCAATGTAAATGGTATTAATCAATCGTCAGCCAATTACCCGTCAGGTAAAAGTGAAATAGAGGATATTGGATTTACCCAAATTCCGAGTGAGGTTGTTGGGGTACCTTCCATTAAGGAATCAAAGCTACGATTAGAATGCAAACTACATCAAACAATTCCGTTAGGTGGTACAGAAGATGATCCACGAACAGATTTAATTATTGGTGAGGTCGTTTATTATCATATTGCTGATGAATGTATTGTTAATGGTGAAATTGATACTGACTTATTAAATCCATTAAGTAGACTGGGGAAAACAGAATACGGAGGTATTGGTCGTACGTTTTCTTTGCCACGACCGAAGTATGAGGAGTAGGGTATTAAAGATATAGGTAACTAAAACGAGGGCACTGAAAAAGTCCAATATAGACGTTTCGAGAAGTGATAATGTCTCCGTACGTTGCGTGCTTGCTATGAAAAAAACACTCAAAGAGCGATTTTGAAAAGAGGCATTGCCATTGGCTTCGACTAGAACCGCAGGGGATTCCTGCGGTTTTTTAAGTTCTGTGGAAAAAATCTTTTAAGAAGGGAAATGGTTCAAACACTACACATCATAAAGTGACTTCGCAGATTGCTTAGTTAAAACGTCATTATCATATTATCTAGTTCATTTTTCAACTTGTCCGCATATACCTTAAGTATGAATTTGTGGAGAGAGGTTTGGATATGAGGAATGAGCAAACGATTAATAATCTGACATTATTTATTATTTTAGCTATGTTACTAGCGCTGCTATATTGGGTGAATGCATTTGCCGTTTCAATAGATATTACGACGTCTTCACTAGCTAGTTTTTTTACGATATTTTTGAGTTTGTTTCTTGAGGCAATACCATTTATTTTAGCGGGCGTAATTATTTCAGGTGTGATTCAAGTGTTTGTTACTGCTGAGCATATTCAGCGACTTATTCCGAAAAACAAGTTTATTGCAATTGTTTCAAGCTGTACACTAGGAGCGATTTTTCCTGCATGTGAGTGCGGGATTGTACCTATTATTCGTAGGTTACTCCTTAAGGGAGTTCCATTATATGCAGCTGTTGGCTTTATGTTAACAGGGCCATTAATTAACCCACTTGTCTTATTTTCAACTTATATGGCTTTTGGGCAGGAATGGCATATGGCGATTATGAGGGGACTTTTAGGATTTGTAGCAGCTATTATGATTAGTTTATTAGTTTGTCGATTGTTTCGTAAAAATGAATTAAAAATTAGTAGAGAGACATTTGTTCAGCAAGATACAGCACCAAGTAAAAATATTTCTCTTTATAACCGCCTATTTGCAATGACGCAACATTCAATTAATGAATTTTTTCAAATGAGTAAATTTTTTATAATAGGTGCCTTACTTGCTGCAGGTGTTCAAACATATCTTTCGAGTTCTTCATTCTTTTTATTTGGGGAGAGCTTTGTAGCGTTGACTGTTGTAATGATGGTAGTTGCCTATGTTCTTTCTCTTTGTTCAGAAGCAGATGCCTTTATTGCAGCTTCCTTTAAGCAGTTTGTACCAGGAAGCTCATTGCTCGCCTTTTTAATTTACGGTCCGATGCTTGATTTAAAAAACACGTTTATGCTTGGTGCAGTATTTAAGCTACGATTTGTGATTGTACTTATGTTCTTAATTACAATCGTTGTTTTTGGTATAGTTTTGGCATATGAACTTCTCTTTGTTGGAGGTGCGCTATGAAATTTCACTTAGACCGGTTCATACGTGCGCTTATACTTGCACTTCTATCTCTTGTTATTTTTTACTTGCATTACACTAATCAAATCGGACTTTTCCTTAATCCGGAGTATCTTTTATTTACGGAAATTGCCTCTGTATTGTTTTTATTTTTATTTTTTATTCAAGTGAGTACGATATGGACAAAAGAAGGAGCGGAGCATGATTGGGCATGTCAGCTCTTCGGTTGCAGTCATGAAACTAGTAAAGGAATAAGTTCATTTATAAACAATATCATCATGTATGGTACCCTTGCTCTGCCAGTCATAATTGGCTTATTTTTTGTACCTACTGTACTTGATAGCTCAATTGCTGAAAAACGTACGATTATTCCCAAGATGGAGGAGATTGAGAATGTATCGGCTACTCTTGATAGGGAAGAGCAAATTACAATTACAGATGATACGTTTGCTGAAATAACTGGAAATATTTTGCAAGACCCTGAAAGCTATAATGGCTACACTGTACAGTTAAGTGGAATGTTACATAAAGCACAAGGCTTAACAGACACTCAATATATTCTCTCGCGTTTTCAAGTAACCCATTGTGTAGCAGATGCAACAGTCATAAATTTAATTGTAGAGTTTGATGAACACCCTCATTTTCATGAACATGATTCATGGGTAAGGATTATTGGAGAGATTCGTGTAATAAAAACTGAAGAAAAGGTTATACCGATAATTCAAGTTCTTCAATGGGAAAAGATTGAGATGCCAGATAACCCCTATGTTTGTATATAAGTGCAAGAAATGACTATTACAAGCCACCAATATGCTATAATAGTGCATATGTGTTCCTCTTTTAGAGGGTGTTTTACAATTTGATTACACCCTTTTAGTTTAGGAGGTGGGATTGTGGATGCATTAGATGTATTAATAAATAAAGATAAAATAGTGCCATTCTTCCAACCAATTATAAGTGCTGAGAAGCAAACGGTTGTTGGATATGAAGTATTAGGAAGAATAGAGACGGATAAAGGATATGAAAGTCTAGGATGGTTTTTTAGAGACCAATCAATTCCTGACGAATACCGGATAGAGATTGATGATTATTTACAATCAGAGGCCTTAAAGAAATATGTAGACTATAATACTAGTTTATATTTATTTTTAAATTATGATATAAATTTGTTAGTAAAAGATAACGGAGAAACACTTCTTTCAAGGATTGAGGAATTTAGAGAGTTAGGGGTTTCTCTAAAGCGAATTGTAATTGAATTACGGGAGCAAGATTTCACTGGGAATTTTTCACTATTAAAGCATTTGCTCGTCTATTTACAAAGCTTAGGTATACAAATTGCAATGGATGATGTGGGCAACAATGTAAGTAATCTAGATACAATCGCTACATTGAAGCCTAACATTATTAAGGTTGATCTAGACTTCCTTGAAAAAGACGCTCTACCTGAATTGTATCGTGATGTACTTAGTTCCTTATCCCTTTTATCACGAAAGATTGGTGCAACGCTTCTTTTTGAAGGAATTGCTCAGTTTAACCAATTAAACTATGCTTGGAGAAATGGTGGTAGATATTATCAAGGCTTTTATCTAGGGCAACCAAAGTTAACATTTGTTGAGCCTGACTTTTGTAAAGTAACAATTAAGAAGCAGTTTCAGCACTTTATTAATTTTGAACGAAAAAAAATAGAAGCTCAGCTATCACTTGCAGATAATCTTGATCGTAGCTTGCGGGATACACTAAGAAAAGTGAAGTCAACAAATATGTATGATGAAGTGATTATGCAAGTAGCAGAGCATTTAAATGACATGGTGTTCCGTGTTTATATTTGCGATGAAGAAGGATTCCAGCAATCCTCAAATGCAATAAAAAATGAAAATGGTGATTGGGAGCTCCATCCTGAGGATCGACATAAGAACTGGAGTTGGCGGCCATATTTCCTTGAAACAATTGTACGAATGAGTTATGAACGAAAAGGAATTTTATCTGACCTATATACAGATATTGAAAAAGACGAAGTGATTCGAACCTATTCATATCCAATTGATGAGCAGTTGTATCTATTTATTGATATACCATATGATTATTTATTTGATAAAGATGGCTTATTATAAACTTTATATGGAATGAGGAAAAGCGTAAAGTGCATACGATTACTCGTAGCCTTTATGCTTTTTTAGTTTCGTATAAGTTCTAATTCATAAACCCCTTATGTTTTCAGAAAAGTTTTATTTAAGTAAATATGTAGAAAAATAGTAGGCAAAGCTATATGCTGAGTAGGTGTTTTTTATTTTAGAACAATGGGTTTATTATCTAGATGTTTTAGTAAATTAAATATGAGGTGTAGTGGTTTTGTTCATCCACAAGGTTTTTCTATAGAAATGAGGATATGTATGATTCAAAACAAATCAGTTTTTCGTTTAATGGCATATTTATTTTTTGCGTATTCAACGATGACGATTATTATTAGCTATATGCCGGTGTATTTTCAGTATCAAGGTTTAACGGGTACAGAGGTAGGAATGTTACTTGCCATCGGTCCCTTTGCTTCCATATTTTCGCAACCGTTTTGGGGATTTATGAGTGATAAGTGGAAGTCAATTAAACGAGTGCTAGTGATAACGTTAATTGGAGTTATCATTAGTTCATTTATTTTCTTTCAAATGTCAAATTTCATTGGATTAATGGTTATGATGTTTGTATTATTTCTATTTATGGCACCAGTAACAGCTTTAGGAGATAGTCTTTCACAAAAGACAGCTATTGAGCACAAAGTAAACTTTGGTCGTATTAGAATGTGGGGTTCTCTAGGGTTTGCTATTACTTCACTTCTGACTGGTTATGTTTTGGCGGTTATTGGAATTGGAAATTTAGTGTTTCCTTTTTTATTTATGGCGATAATTTCATTAGTAATTGCCCTACAATTACATGATGTCAATAAAACGAATAAACCTGTAACGTTGTTAAATGCGGTGAAGATCGGATTAAATCCACGTTTGTTTATTTTCTTGGGTATTATTATCCTCGTTTCAATTACTCACCGAGCAAATGATAGTTACTTAGGAATTTATGTAACTGAATTAGGTGGGAAGGAGTCATTAATTGGCTGGGCATGGTTTATAGGAGTTACGTCGGAGGCACTTATTTTTGCTACAACAGCTCTTTGGTTCCGTAGATTTCATCCATTAACGTTTATTATTATCGCAGGGCTGCTTTATAGTCTTCGTTGGTTTTTGATGGGTATGGCAGTAGGCCCAGCATCAATAATATTCTTTCAGCTCCTACATGGTGTTACGTTTGGTGTGTTTTATGTAGGTGCGTTCCAAGTAGTCACAAAGCTAGTTCCAGAAGAATTACAAGCGACAGGGCATGTTCTTTTTATTACAACTTTCTTCGGGATTTCAGGAATCATTGGCTCATTGTTCGGGGGATATATGATTGAAACGGTTAGTACTGCTGCACTTTATCATTCTTTAGGATACTTTGCGTTAGCAGGAAGTATAGGATTGATAATTTATAAATATGTAATTGAAGTAAAACTAAAGCCAGAAATGCGTTATTCAAAATAAAGCTTAAATATTAATGAAAAATACAACTTTCTGTTTTACAATTCTTGCTTTTTTAAGAACGTAAATAAGTAGGATAAATTTTAACATGAACATCACCTCAGTAAACCTTATGCTGAAGAAAAAAATAAAGCACAAACCGATGAGATTTTCGTTGGCTTGTGCTTTTTTATAACGTTATATTACGAAAATGCTTGTATACCTAATATATAATGAACGAATAGAAAAACAACAATCATCATCATTAATCCGACGATAAAACCATTTAGAGCTTCTTTAACTGTATGGTCAGTTTCTTGCTTTTTCATCCTATGCTCCTCCTTCATTTGGATTTCTTTAAATTAAGGAGCTTGGATTAATGTACTACCAAATTTAATTGTCATAAGAAAGCTATTGATTTTTAATGTTGAAATAAAAGAGTCAAAAAATTCGTCCTGTAAAGCTACCACTGGAGCAATAGTAGTCATTTGTACGAATGAATTTTTTACAACTTTATCTGAATTTGCAAAAGAAAGAACGATTGAATCAAAGCTAATACCATTTATGTTGAAATAAGAAGTATCATCACTGTAAGAGTCATAAGACGCACTTGGGTAAGCTGTAAGTAGTAATAAACAAAAAAGTAATAAAATATTTTTCATCGAGGTTTCGTCCTTAGAAAGAATGATTTAATTTATTATAGCTGATTTATCAACGAATACAATATATTCTAAAAAAAGAAAATCAGCGGGAATGGCTTACTTCCCGCTAAAATCAACTATCGATGTAAATTCAATAACTCACTTAATGTTAATTGGTCAACTATTTCAAAGCCATTCCCTTGCCCGAAAGGTCTTATAACTACAGTGCCCATGTTTGGAAGGGGACCTAGTCCAACTCCTTCTGGGAAACTATGAGCAATAATTATATTGTTACTTCCTGGCGCAGGTTGTGTTTCAAATATAGTGGTAAGATTGTTTAAGATTCTATTAAATTCAGATTGGCTAAGGGCGCCGCTTAGATTATAAGTATCGACCCATAAAGGATCAATCAAGGTATTCGCTTCACCAAAAGCCAAATAGGCAGTTTCTATATTTCTACAAAAAGGACTTGTAATTACGGGGGGCATAATAGGAATGTTTAAGCTTCGTATTGCATTTCCATAGGTTACAGCTTGCATTCTTCCATTATTAGAAAGATTTCTCTGTGTGTAACAATCTTGATAGTTAAGATTCGGTTGGTCCGCTCCAATTGTAGCTTCAGCATGTCTAGCATATAAAATAAATCCACCTTCTTGAAGTGAGCTAAGTAATGAATCATTAAGTGGCTGTGGTGTTTGTCTATAATTGTTGGAAACATCATAATGATAATAAGACAAAATAAACTCTCCTTTCAATTGTAAATTCTAGGCATCTACATATTGATAACGTATGTAAGCAGATTTAAAATGTTTCTTACTAGATTTAGGAATTGGTGGGAGTTATTTTGTTATAATTATTTAGAAAGATATAAGGATGGAGTGTTTGTTTCCTGGTTGATAAGTTTGAAGTTTCATCGCAATTGAAGGTAACAATATAACACGTGAGGTGATGAATTTGAGATTACTAATACTTCTTGTCATAATACTGGTCGTTGGTCTAATAACTGGATGTTATAGTTCGAATGAAGATAGGGCAATCATTCTAAATAGCGAGGTTCTAACAACTGAAAAAACATTACCAAGTAACTTTTATGAAATAGCTGATCAAGGTGTTTTTGTTACAAAAGTTACTAATCAAAAGGAATTTATTAAGCAGAGCGATATGTTTGGAGTAACAGTGGTCCCTTCTGAAATCAATTGGAACAATCAAGTTGTCTTCTTTGTAGGAATGATTGAGTCTGGTACGTGTCCATTAGAACTAGATGCCATTGGAATAAATTCAGATAAGACTGAAATGATTATTCACCTTAAAGTAGAATCAGAAGATAAACCGTGTACGGATGATGCAACGCCGAGAACTAAGGTAATAGCAGTAGATGCAGAAGAAGTATCAGATGTTACGGTTATAAAAATTGATAACCTATTTGGTATTAGTCCTCTAGTGGAGCTTGCTAAATGAAAAAAGATTAAGAGAGCAGAGTGTGAAATGCTCTCTTAATCTTTTTAATTTCTAATTAGCTTTGAAATATCATTTTTAATTTCTAATGAGTCTACTGATGGTTCATATCTTCTTAAAACTTGTCCATCTTCGCTAATCAAAAATTTAGTGAAGTTCCACTTAATAGTATCTCCAAATTATGAATTGTCATAAAAGTACCTCTTATTTATAATTATTATTATTTTACATTAAGTATTATATATGTGATGAAGAGGGTTGTAAACTGAAATGCTTCATTTGACCAATAAAATATTTTTGTATAAGAATATTTAAGAATAAGTAAATTAACATTGAATTGAATCGATTGGTATATTATTGTAAAGAAGAATTCGAAATTACTAGGAGAGATAAATATGGAAGCACTACAGGATATTAAGCACACGATTGTATTGGAAGCACCAATACATAAAGTATGGAAGAAAGTATCAACATCGGATGGAATTGCTTCTTGGTTCATGGAGAATGACATCGAGGCGAAAGAAGGTCACGAGTTTCATTTACAATCACCCTTTGGACCATCTCCTTGCAAGGTAATTGAAGTTGATGAACCACAGAGACTCTCCTTTACGTGGGATACAGATGGTTGGGTAGTTTCATTTAGAATGAACGAGTTAGATGATAAAACAGAGTTTACCCTGATTCATAGTGGTTGGAAATCCGCTGACTCGGTTTCACAAAAAGCAAATGAACAAAATTCTGTTATTCGTGAACGAATGAATCATGGATGGACGGAGATTTTGAAGGCATTACATAAAGTTGTTGAAGGATAATAAGTAGACAAAAAAGAGGTTGGGACACAAGTCTTCAATAGAGAATGCAAGAGAATGCAATGGCTCCGTTCGCTACGCGCCTTGAAAGGAGAAATGCACTCCTATCAAGCCTCTTAAAAGATGTAGCGATTTCGCACATTGCATCAAGACTGGGACAAAAGGTCAAAAACGGACCTTTTGTCCCAGTCTCTTTTGTATGAAATTGATTTTCTTCATTTACTTATAAGTAGTTTAATGTATTTTTGAGAAAACTATATGAAACTTTCCTATTTTTAAGTAATAAGTTAACGCGTTTTATAAAGATTGTTCATAATGAACATGAGGCTAAAAAGAATACTGTGATAACTTTCTTATGGTATAATCATCTAGTTTAATTAGAGCTATGAGGAGGGAATTGAGTGAATCCGACTAAAGGTTGGCATGAAAAAATAAGACTATTTCTAACAATTATGATGCCAATTTTAATTACACAGCTAGGGTTATATGCTATGAATTTTTTTGATACGGTCATGTCTGGTCAAGCTGGAGCAGAAGACCTAGCAGGAGTAGCGATTGGCTCGAGCTTATGGGTCCCTATTTTTACAGGTTTAACAGGAGTTTTGCTAGCTCTTACTCCGATTATCTCTCATCGTATTGGAGCGAATCAAATAGAACAGGCACCTTTTGCAGTTATACAAGGCGTGTATTTATCAGTTGCGATTTCTGTTGTCGTTATGGTGATAGGCGGTTTTTTACTTGATCCAGTGTTGAGTCTAATGACGTTAGAGCCTGAAGTAAGTCGAATTGCTAGAGAATATTTAATTGGACTTGGGATTGGTTTACTACCGCTATTTATGTACACAGCTCTTCGTTGTTTCATCGATTCATTAGGTGAAACTCGAGTAACAATGTTTATTACGTTATTGGCTTTACCAGTCAATATCTTTTTTAATTATGTCCTTATCTTTGGCGCTTTCGGGTTTCCTCGTTTAGGAGGGGTTGGAGCTGGTTATGCTTCTGCGATTACATATTGGTTTATCTTTTTTGTAACGGTCTTTATCTTAGTGAAAATTAATCGATTTGCATCATACAGAGTTTTTCATAAATTTTATCGCGTTTCGTTGTCGATGTGGAAGGAGATATTAGTATTAGGCTTGCCAATCGGGTTTACGATTTTCTTTGAAACAAGTATTTTCGCTGCTGTGACATTATTAATTAGTCAGTTTGATACAGAAACAATTGCAGCTCATCAAGCAGCGATAAATTTTGCGTCATTTTTATATATGATTCCTATGAGCATTGCTTTCACGTTAACGATTGCGGTTGGTTATGAAGTAGGAGCTAAACGTCTACAGGATGCTAAGCAGTATAGCTATTTAGGAATATGGATTGCCTTAGCTATGGGAGTATTTGCTGGAATCATCATATATGTATTGAGAGCACCGGTTTCATATCTATATACGAATGATACAATGGTTGCTTTATTAATTCAGCATTTCCTTATATATTCAGTCTTTTTTCAGCTTTCGGATGCCCTAGCTACTCCAATACAAGGTGTACTTAGAGGTTATAAGGATGTAAATATCCCGTTTGTAATAGCCTTTGTTTCATTTTGGATTATAGGGTTACCAACTGGATTTATATTAGCGAATTATACAGCGATAGGTCCATTCGGCTACTGGATTGGTTTAATTACAGCCTTAGCAACATGTGCTGGCGTACTATTATGGAGAATGTTTATGATTCAGAAAAGGGTGGCAGTAGATATAGCAAAAGCACAATAGCTACCTTATGATTAGACATTTTTGCCAATTATTCAGTAAACTCTATGTGGGAGCAAAAGCTTATGAAAAAGCGGGTGGATTAGTATGTTACTTGAACAGAAGAAAAAGCATGTTAAGGACCATATACTTGAGTTGTTGAATAATCAATCGCTAACACTTTCAGACTTAGAACAAAGGTTACTGACGATAAAAAAACAAATTGATGTTACTGGAGATATAGAAAGAATTGAAAAATTTCATGTTTTACTAGAAAAGCTGAAAAATAACGAGTTTATAATAGCATTTTGTGGCCATTTTTCTGCGGGGAAATCGACGTTAATTAATCAATTGTTAGGGGAGGAAATATTACCTTCTCATCCGATACCTACAAGTGCCAATGTAGTAAAAATGAAGCATGGTACTCCAGAAGTTGTCATTAAGCTTAAGGACGAACAATCAATTCGTTTAGATTTTCCGTTAGACATTAGCCAACTACAAGAATATTGTAAGGACGGAGAACAGGTTGATACTATTGAAATCAGTCACAATTCTTCTATCCTGCCAAGAGGGATAACGTTCATTGATACACCTGGAATTGATTCCACAGATGACGCTCATCAACTAGCTACTGAATCTAGCTTATTAATGGCGGATTATGTAGTTTATATGATGGATTACCACCATGTCGAATCAGAGGTGAATATTCATTTTATTAAGCAATTAAATAAACAAATGAAGCAATGTTTATTAATCGTTAATCAGATAGATAAGCATATAGATGCTGAACTGAGCTTTGAAACCTATGTAAAGAAAATTCGTTCAGCTTTATATGAGCAAAAGCTAGTTTATGATGTGGTTTATTTTACGTCTGCAATAGATGAAACGTATAAATATAATCAATTATCGAAACTGCAGGAGAAACTTAGTGAGCTAATTCACCATACCGATAATTATTTAATTAGTTCCGTTTTAAAAGAAGCCTATATGCTAGCTCTAGACCATCTAGACTGGGTAAAAAAACAAAAAGACAAAGAAATAGCAGAGTTTTCAAGTATTTTAGCTCCGAATACACTAAAGGACAAAGATGATATCGAAAACTTACTGAAGGTTGTTAAAGAGAAATTAACGCATGCAGACGATATTGTTGAAGCGTTTGAAGAGGAATTTAGTCATTCACTTGAAAGAATACTTGAGCAAGGAAATATCATGCCTTATCATACGCGAAATGCGGCAAGAGACTATTTAGAGGCAAACCAAATTGGTTATAAAATTGGTACCTTTTTTTCTAGGAAGAAAACGAAAGCAGAACAAAATAAGCGCTTTAATAAGTTTTATATGGAGCTAAGAGATAATGCAATTACTTATTTTGATATCCATATTAAAGATCTTCTTTTAAAGCATTGTACTAAATATGAGCTTCATGATGAAAGCTTACTTTGTTCAATCCAGCTATTTGAAGGAGATGTTAGTGAGAGCGTCATTACCGGTTCTTTAAATAAAGGAGCTCTGTTTACACATGACTATGTTTTAAACTATTGTCAAAGAGTGATGGAGGCTACGAGGGCTCATTATCGCCAAAAGACATTTCAATTATTTGATGAAGCTATTGACCTAATGAGTAAACAAGCGGGTACGCATAAGAAAAGCCTTATCCGCCAACGCGACGATTTAGAAAGGAAGAAGCACGCGTTAACGGAACTACTAAAGATAGAAGATGAATCAATCAAACTTCTTGAAGAATTTGAAACTGTTTTGTTATCGAACTGGGGGTTTTCTAAAGAAGGTAAAAAGGAAAGCGAACAGCAAAATATCTTTAATCAAGGAACTAAGCCTACTGAGAAAAAAAAGCGGTTTGCTGTTAATCTAGATGAGTTTTCTAAGGACGAAGAGGTGTCAGAAGTTGATGTTAGAGGAATTCAGCGAGCGAATCAACAATTAGCTGATCATCTAAAGAGGCTTTCTGAGGACTTAAAAGCCTATCCTGGTTTGAAAATCGCAAGTAAAGAATTGAATGACAGAGGAGAAAGACTGGAGAAAAACCAATTCACGTTAGCTTTATTCGGAGCTTTTAGTGCGGGGAAATCTTCATTTGCGAATGCATTAGCAGGAGAGAAATTGTTGCCTGTATCACCAAATCCAACAACAGCAACAATTAATTATCTCATACCACCGACTGAAGAATATCCACATGGGACTGTATACTTAACTTATAAAACGAAAGAGCAGCTAGTTAGTGATGTTAACAACGTACTCTACACTACTGATTTTAAGATTACTTCATTAGATGAATTATTTGTTCTCATGAAAAAATGGGAGGAAGTAAAAAACAACAAGGAAAATGAACAAGAGGACGATAAAAATAAAAAGAAAGAAAAAGATGAGGCTAATGAGCTACTTGAATACTTTTACCTTTTTAATGAAAATGAATTAGCCTATCTTTATGCGGTTCGAGATGGTTATCACGGTGTTGAAGAGAATGTGGGCAAAAGACGTAGAAGTAGTCTAGAGGAATTTTATCAAATTACTGACGATGAGAAGCTTGCTTCATTTATTGAATCAGTAGAAATCTATTATTCCTGTGAGTTAACGAGAAATGGCATTATTTTAGTTGATACCCCAGGTGCAGATTCGATTCACCGTAGACATACTGAATTAGCGTTTGACTTTGTAAAAAAAGCAGATGCGATTCTTTTTGTTAGCTATTATAATCATTCTTTTTCAAGGGCTGATAAAGAATTCTTAATTCAACTAGGTCGAGTAAAGGATTTCTTTGAAAAGGATAAAATGTTCTTTTTACTAAATGCTGCTGATTTGGCGAAGGACAAGGAGGAACTACAACGAGTTATCGACCATTTAGAGTCTGAGTTACTCCGTTGTAACATTCGACAGCCTCAAATTTATCCAGTTTCAAGTATGCTTTCTCTAACTGCTAAATTAGTTCAAAAAGGGATGGATACAAAAGAAGAACGAGAATTACTTGAACGCTTCGTACCTATCGAATATGTTGATACAGGTTTAAAGTATACAGGGCTTCATGCGTTTCAAGAGCATCTATATAAGATGTCATTAGAGAACTTCTCCAAACTTTCGAGTGTAGGAGCGACTCAAGAGCTTCATTCAATAAAGTCAACTATTCTTGATTGGATTCAGTCATCAAAGAAAGACCAATTAGAAAAGGAAGTAAGATTGAAACAAGTATCATTACTAAAAGATAAGGCGAATGATATAGTAACTGAATTTGGTTTAAAGATTGAAGAAAAATTGTTAGTACAAGAGATTGATGAGCTATTGTATTACGTTAAACAACGCATTTTTTATCGATATTTCGATGAGTTTAAAACCATTTTTCAGCCAACAAGATTTCAAGAAAGAGAATTTTCTCAAGCATTAACTCTTTGTATGAAAGAAACAAGCCAATTTCTCTCTTATGATATGATACAAGAATTTAGAGCGACAGTTTTTAGAGTCGAATTATTTATTACTAAATTAATTAAAGTCAAATATAGTAGAATTAGCAAAGAGATAATGAAAGCAGAGCAATCTTTATTATTGAACCAGATACATGATGTATCTCTTGAAACTTACAACATACCAGAAGTAAATTTATCAGTTATAGGGGAAGTGAAAAAGAAACTTCTTGATAAGTATAATGATAAGATTTTATTTTTTACAGAAAAGCAAAACCTACAATTACGAGATGAATTAGAAGAGTATTTTCGACCGTTAGTTTCACAATATGTAACTGAAAATAGGGATAGGATCCAACAGTTTTATCTTCAGCTATTAATTGAAGAAAACTCTCACATTGAAGAAATTATATTGGATAGGGTGAAAGAATTCATTGAAGGTGAAACAAGTATTTTAACGAAGGAAGTAGACGTTGATAAATGGAATTCCTCACTCCAACGTATCAATAAAGTCATGAAACTTCTTGCAAATAATTAATGAAAAAAGGGTGAGTTAAGTGAACGTAGTAGTAACTGACGAAGCATACGAAACTTTGGTAACTAAGACTACAGAAGGACAAGGAATTCGAATCATCGCTAGAGATACGTATGAATGAAGTACGATGGTAGAATACCTTTTGGCTCTGGATGAGCCAGCTAAAGAAGATACAATTATTTATGAAAGAGAAATCATGTTTTTAGCCAATGAAAAGACAATATCAGAGGTTGGAGACTATATTAAAATCAGTAAAAACGTGACTGGTCTCGTACTTATCAATAGCAATCAAACATTAGCATATGGAGTAAGAGTGAAAGGTGCCAATACAAAAGAGTAGTCTTTTGTTTGGCACCTATTCCTTATAGTTATAATAGCGAAAGTTTTTAAGATCTTGGTGTTGTGAAAAAGGAGCTCACCTGCTTGACAAGTGGTGATACTTGATTGACTGTCTTTACCATTTGGTCGACAGTTTTAAACGTTTTGTCAAAATCAAACTTTCCATCTTGGGACATAAAGGCAGCCATGAACGGGTTTGGTGGATATGGCATTGGTGACATTGGCTGCATCGGTGGACTATTAGGTGGCTGCGGTGGTTGAGCAGATTGTTGAGTCTGACCCTGTGGTTGCTGTGACTGTACTGGTCTTGGCCTTGGATTTGGGTTTTGTCCCTGAGCCTGATTATTCTGCCCCTGATTTGCTTGAGGCTGTGAGGGTGGCTGAGGCGGTGGTGGTGTAGGTGGCATGTGTGTGTAATAAGGATTACTGTGATGCATTGGTCCAGCCTGGAAAGGGTACGGTTGATGGTTCATCATCGGGTAATCATATGGGTTATTGGCATAGTGAGGTGGCTGATAGTATCGTGGATGAATATTCATATTTTCTCCTCCAATCAAAACATGTTCAAGTATTTTTTCAAGATTGTGCGTCTAGTACTAGTCAGTAGGTTGTGCAAATTAAGCTACCCTTGAATTCCACAACCTACTATAAAAATTACTCAATTTCGATTGTTTTACGTTTGTTTGGGAAGCGAACTTGTAATAGCCCATTGTGATATGAGGCTTTTACGTCTTTTTCTGTTACTGGAAACGGCACAGGTACGATTTGTTCTCTTGAGTGTGATGTTTGTTGGTAGCTTCTGTAATTTTCTTTTTCGTTGTGTTCTTCAATGATCTCATTATTTAGCACAGCAATACGGACATGATTTTGATAAATATCTAGTTTAATTTGCTCCTTATTTACTCCAGGTAACTCAGCCTCAATAATATATTCATGATTTGCTTCATAGGCTCTTACAGGAAAACTTGGCGTAAATAATCCGTTATTATGGAAGTTCTTAAATGTTTGACTAAAGAAATCATCAATAGAACGTAGTAATTCACTGTATGAATTTGTTAGTTTGTTAGGTAATTGATTATTGTTTTTCTCTTTCATATGCCATTCCTCCTCAATTAATTTTTTCTATGTAATCAATATATGAAAGACCACACTTTTTCGTTAGGTGTTTTATCATATTTAACTAAAAAATTTTTGATATGTGTATAAAAAGGGCACTCACAGTACATCAAGGATTGGATTGTTCATATCTAAACTGAAAAAATAGTATAATGAATACTATCTGGCTAGGAGGGGTTTATTTGAAAATTATAGATACTCATTGTGATGCGTTATTAAAGTTATGGGAAAGTAATGGAGGCTTAAACTTTACAAACTCTAATGAAATCGATACAAATTATGAGCGTTTAAATAAAGGGAAAGTGACAGTACAATGTTTTGCTATCTTTGTCGACCCTGCCATCAAATTCGAACAAAAGTTTCAAGTAGTATTAGAGCAAATCGATTATTTTCACCGTTCGGTTTTAGCAAAACACCCAGAAATGAAGCATATTAAAAAGTGGAAAGAAATTTTTTCGTTAAAAGAAGGGGAAATCGGCGCGATATTAACCTTAGAAGGTGTAGACGCGATTGGGGATGACCTTGTTAAGCTTCGAATATTATTTGAGTTGGGTGTTATGTCTGTTGGGTTAACATGGAATTTCGCAAACCTTTGTGCAGATGGTGTAGGTGAGACTAGAGGTGCAGGTCTTACGAATTTAGGAAAACAATTGGTGAAGTTAAATAACGAATATAAAGTGTTAACGGATGTAAGTCATCTTAATGAACCAGGTTTTTGGGATGTTATGGAGCTTGCTGATTATCCGATTGCGACTCATTCAAACGCAAAAAGTCTATGTTCGCATCAAAGAAATTTAAATGATGTACAAGTGAAAGCACTCGTTGCGAAAAAGGGGTTAATTGGAATTGTCTTTCATCCTGTTTTTCTAAATGATAATGGACAAGGTACGATGACTGATATTATCAAGCATATTGATTATCTTTGTGGATTAGGAGCTAAAGAGCATATTTGTTTTGGCTCTGATTTCGATGGAATATCAGTGTATGTCCCTGAGCTTGAGCATGCTGGCAAATACCAAAATCTTATTAATGAACTATTAAAGCATTTTAAAGAGGATGATATAAAAGGATTTGCTTATCAGAACTTTTTACAATTTGTTCCTAAGTAAATTATAGTAAGAAAATGTGAGGCTAAACTATTTTCTTTTGGGCACTTTTTTAGGTATAATTGCGGAGATACGGAGGTGAGAAAAGGATGCAAATTACAAACGAAGCAAAAACATTTATTGAAACAGTAATGAAAGAACATGATACAGATACGATCCGTGTTGTTTTAGCAGGTATGGGCTGAGGAGGCCCAAAACTTGGACTGGCTCTGGATGAGGCAGCAGATACTGATAAAATCGAAACAATTAACGGAATTAAGGTCGCAATTGAGGAATCAATTGTCTCTCATGTTGCGGACATTACACTTGATTATCAAGAGGGTCCAAATGGTGGAGGCTTAGCGATTCTTGGTACGAACGATTGTTGTTAATATAAATTGTTCAAGTGCCAGTAGTTATATTACCTATAACTACTGGCACTATTTGTCTATCAGAAAGCATAAGCTGAAGGTAATTTCTTAGAATTATTTACCTTTGAGGGATATTTTCAATACTATCATCATAATTATGAAATGCTAGCAAGTAAGAAGCTAGACTGTGTTGATAGTGAGGTTATCCGTAATATGAATACCAAACAAATTGAATTTTATCAAGTAAGTGGAAGGAAAATCATTATTCATGACATTCCTATTGTATCTGATGAAGATGAACACTTTAAGCTTACTTGGAACATTGAGAAGCTAATTGATGAAATCGAACAGTCAATAACCCCCAAAGATACTTATTCATATCAAGAAGCAATTACTAGATGGAACACTATTAAAAAGTAACCAATGATAAATAAAGACAATATCCTAGTTCGGCAGTATCTTCAAAAATAGGTAGAAGATGCTGCTGTTTTTAATTATACTGAAAAGTAGTAATGAATGATGAGTTATGAGTTATGAGTTATGAGTTACGAGTTGAAAAGCAAAGAGCTTAATTGAATGATGAATTACGAGTTATGAGTTACGAGTTGAAAAACAAAACAAAAAGCATATTGCAAAACAATGTTTCTATTAATCATTTAAATTTGCAATTCGCAATTCGCAGTTTCCAATTTAAATTCATAACTCATAACTTATAATTCCAAAAATAACCAGGTGGTGTACAAGTGGGGACGTTTTCTGTAGTAATTGGGGGAATTGGTTTATTTTTGTTAGGAATGACATTAATGACCGATGGATTGAAGGCTCTCGCAGGTGATGCGTTAAAAAGATTATTGAGTAAATTTACTGGTGGAACGTTCTCGGCAATTTTTTCTGGAGCTTCGATAACTGCATTAATTCAATCATCGAGTGCAACTACCTTTATGACGATTGGGTTTGTTAGTGCAGGGTTGCTCACATTCACTCAATCTATTGGGGTCATTTTAGGAGCAAATCTAGGGAGTACAAGTACAGGTTGGATTGTTTCGATGATAGGCTTTAAGGTTAATATGGGTGTCATTGCTCTTCCACTTATCGGGATAGGTGTATTTTTAAAGTTATTTTCAAAGGGGAAATTTGCTCCACATGGAATGGCACTTGCCGGTTTCGGTTTACTATTTTTAGGGATTGATGTATTGCAACAGGGGATGGCTGATGTTGGTGATATGTTCAATCTCGCGGCGATTTCAGGAGATTCGTTTTTAAATAAAATCATATTAATTTTTATTGGGATTGCTATGACCGTCGTAATGCAATCTTCTAGTGCAGCAGTTGTTACGACATTAACAGCTCTTTATACAGGAGCAATT